>CAKZJK010000333.1 GCA_936942565.1 uncultured Caulobacter sp.
AGGTCTCGCCCGCGGTCGTGCAGATCAACGTGACGTCCAAGGCCTCGCCGCAGCCGCTGCGCATCCCCGGCTTCGAGGGCTTCGACATCGTGCCGCGTGGCAAGAAGGTCCCCGGCCAAGGCCAGGACGGCGATGACGGCGACACGCCCGCCACGCCCAAGCAACAGTCCGCCGGCTCGGGCTTCTTCATCTCGGCCGACGGCTACATCGTCACCAACAACCACGTCGTGGCCGACGCCGACGACATCCAGGTGGTGATGAAGGACGGCCGCGAACTGAAGGCCACCTTGGTCGGTCGCGACGAGGGCACGGACCTGGCGGTGATCAAGGTCGTCGATCCCAAGGCCAAGGGCTCCGACTTCCCGTATGTGGACTTCGAGAACCAGGCCAAGCCGCGGGTCGGCGACTGGGTCATCACGATCGGCAACCCCTTCGGCCTGGGCGGCACCGCCACGGCCGGCATCATCTCGGCCTATGGCCGGAACTTGGGCGACACGACCTCGTCGTTCGTGAACTACATCCAGATCGACGCGCCGATCAACCGCGGCAACTCGGGCGGTCCCAGCTTCGACATCTACGGCCGGGTGATCGGCGTCAACAGCGCTATCTACTCGCCGTCGGGCGGCTCGGTCGGCATCGGCTTCGCCATTCCCGCCGACATCGCCGAGGCGACCGCCAAGCAGCTGATCTCCAGCGGCAAGGTGGTGCGCGGCTATATCGGCGTCAGCATCCAGGACTTCAGCGCCGAGTCGGCCGAGGCCCTGGGCCTGAAGGACGTCAAGGGCGCGATCGTCGCCGATGTCGTCGCCGGCGGCCCGGCCGCCAAGGCCGGCCTGCTGCCCGACGACATCCTGGTCGGGGTCAACGGCGTCAAGGTCGCCGACCGCTCCGAGCTGACCCGCGAGGTGTCCAAGGCGCGTCCGGGCGAGATCATCAAGATGTCGATCATTCGCGACGGCAAGCCGCGCGTCATCGACGTCCGTTCGGGCACGCGCCCGTCCGAGGACTCGCTGGCCGCCAACGACGACGATCAGGATCAGAACGGCGGCCCGACGCCGGGTCCGGACAAGTCCGCGAACCAGCGGGTCGAGGCCCTGGGCCTGACGCTCGGACCGATCGACGCCGCGGCCCGCCAGACCTACAAGATCGACAGCGAGATCAAGGGTCTGCTGATCACCGGCGTGAAGGGCGACAGCGACGCGGGCGAGAAGGGCCTGGCCAAGGGCGACGTGATCGCCAACGTCAACGGCGCGCCCGTCGCGACGGTGGCGGACGTCAACAAGGCGATCGCGACGGCCAAGAGCGCTGGCCGGACCAGCGTCCTGATCAAGCTGATCCGCCAGAACCGTCCGGCCTTCATCCCGCTGAAGATCGCGCCGTAGGCCGACGCTTTCCCAGAGACAGAGCCCCGCTCCGGTTCGCCGGAGCGGGGCTTTTTCGTTTCTGACCAAGGTTTAAGTTACGACGATCGCCGAAACCGCTATCAACCCTGACAAATGTGGCGCGTTGGCGCGGAATCGGGAGAACGTCCAGCGTTCCGCCATTCCATCCAGGCGCATGAGGGGCTCGCTGATGCGTATTCTGATTATCGAAGACGACCTGGAAGCCGCCGGCGCCATGGCGCACGGCCTCACCGAAGCCGGCTATGAGGTCGAGCACGCGCCCGACGGCGAGGCCGGCCTGGGCGTCGCCCAGAAGGGCGGCTTCGACGTCCTGATCGTCGACCGGATGATGCCCAAGATGGATGGTGTCCAGGTGGTCGAGACCCTGCGCCGCGAGGGCGATCAGACGCCGGTGCTGTTCCTGTCGGCCCTTGGCGAGGTGGGCGACCGCGTCACGGGCCTGCGCGCCGGCGCGGACGACTATCTGGTCAAGCCCTACGCCTTCCCCGAGCTGATGGCGCGGGTCGAGGCCCTGTCGCGCCGCCGCGAGACGGGCGCGGTCGCGACCACCCTCAAGGTGGGCGAACTGGAAATGAACCTGATCAACCGGACGGTCCATCGCCAGGGCAAGGAGATCGACCTGCAGCCGCGCGAATTCCAGCTGCTGGAGTTCATGATGCGCCACGCCGGCCAGTCGGTGACCCGCACCATGCTGCTGGAGAAGGTCTGGGAGTACCATTTCGACCCGCAGACCAACGTGATCGACGTGCACATCTCGCGTCTGCGCAGCAAGATCGACAAGGGCTTCGACCGGGCCATGCTGCAGACCGTGCGCGGTGCCGGCTATCGGCTGGATCCGTAATCTTCATCCGTCTTCCTCGGCGAATGCCGGGGCCCAGATCAAAAGGCCGAGTGGCGCCGTGCTGGACCTAAGCTCAGGCTGAATCTGGTCCCGGCATTCGCCGGGAAAGTCGGGATTTCAATGCTCCGAACTCCAACGAGGTCGGACCCGAGGAGGCCTTAGCGCCTACGACACCATGCGTCTGCCGCGCCTACTCCGCACCACGCCGTTCCGGCTGACCCTGCTGTTCCTGGCGTTGTTCGCCGCGGCGGCCAGCGCCTTCCTGGGCTACATCTACGTGGCCACGGCCGGCGAGGTGAACAGGCGCGCCCAGGCCGAGATCAGCCGCGAGTTCGAGAGCCTCGAGGCCGCCTATCGCCAGGGCGGCGTCAACGCCCTGAACCAGACCATCGTCGAGCGGGCGACCGGCGAGCGGCCGTTCCTCTATTTCCTGGCCGACAAGACGGGCAAGCGGATCTCGGGTTCGATCGAGGAGTCGCCGATCGCGAACTTCTCGGGCGACGGTCCCGAATGGGCCAGCTTCAAGGTCACCGAGACCGATCCCGACGGCGCCGAGGTCAAGGCCGCCGCGCGCGGGGTGCAACAGCGCCTCGACCACGGCGAGATCCTGTTCGTCGGCGCCGATGTCGACGCGTCCGAGGCCTATGTGCGCAAGATCGTCCGGGCGCTGTGGGGCGCCGGGGCCCTGGTGATCCTGCTGGGCCTGGCGGGCGGGGTGGCCATCAGCCGCAATGTCAGCCGCTCGATGCAGGGCCTGGTGGACGTGGTCAACGCCGTCCGGGCTGGAGACCTGCACGCTCGCGCCAAGGTGCGGGGCACGCGCGATGAATACGACGAGCTGTCCGAGGGTCTGAACGACATGCTCGACCGGATCGAGCGCCTGATGGGCGGCCTGCGCCACGCCGGCGACGCCATCGCCCACGACCTGCGCTCGCCGCTGACCCGTCTGCGCGCGCGGATGGAGGTCGCCCTGATCGACGCCGAGAACGGCAAGGGCGATCCGGTGGCGGCGCTGGAGACGGCCCTGGCCGACGCCGACGGCGTGCTGAAAACCTTCAACGCCGTGCTGGCCATCGCCCGCCTGCAGGCCGCCGGCTCTGCCCCCGACCAGCGGGTCTTCGACGCCTCGGAGCTGGCCGGCGACATGGCCGAGCTCTATGAGCTCTCCTGCGAGGACAAGGGCCTGGACTTCAAGGCCGAGATCACGCCGGCCCTGTCGATCAAGGGCAACCGCGAGTTCCTGGCCCAGGCGCTCGCCAACATCCTCGAC
>CAKZJK010000334.1 GCA_936942565.1 uncultured Caulobacter sp.
GGTGACCAGGATCACCTTGCCGTCCAGATCGAGGGATTTGGGGGAGAAACGGCCCAAGGTCTGCCTCCGAAAGACGCGCGTCTGGCCCAAAGCCGCGACGACGAAGCGTGGTTAACGATGCTGTTTGCGCCTCAAGACGTAAAGAGGACGTCAACCCTGTCGCGCTAAGAGGGCGCATGCGTCGCTTCCGCGCCTTCTCGCTGGTCCTGGCCGCCGCCCTCGCGGGCGCGCCCCTGGCCGCGCCGAGCCCGGCCCTGGCCGGTCATGGCGAGGAGAAGAAGGAAGCGCCCAAGACCTATTTCGCCCTGGCGCCGATCAACGCGGTGGTCATGCGCCGCGACGGCCGGCGCGGGGTGATGACCCTGGAGACGGGCCTGGAGGTCAAGGATCCGGAGCTGATGAAGCGCGCCGAGGCCTCGACGCCCCGCCTGCGCGCGGCCTTCGCCCAGGTGCTGATGATCTACGCCGCCGGGCTGCGCGGCGGGGCGGCGCCGGACATGGACTATGTCGGCCGCGAGCTGCAGAAGGCCGCCGACCAGGTGCTGGGCAAGCCCGGCTCCAAGGTCCTGCTGGGCTCGGCCCTGATCAGCTGACTTTCTTTGCTTTGACGCGTGACGGGCGCCGAAACCGGCCGCCACTTTCGGCTGTCACGCTTGGCTCTTCTTCCGCCGCGCCCGGAAGAAGCCGCGCAGCAATTCCGCGCTCTCCTCGGCCAGAACGCCGCCCGTGACCTCCGGCCGCCAGTGGCAGGTGGGTTGGGCGAAGAATCTGGGGCCATGGACGACGGCGCCGCCCTTGGGATCCTCGGCGCCGAACACCACCCGCCCGATCCGCGCGTGGCTGATCGCGCCGGCGCACATGGCGCAGGGCTCAAGCGTCACGACCAGGGTCAGGTCGGTCAGGCGGTAGTTTTCGAGCTTGGCGGCCGCGGCGCGCATCGCCGCGATCTCGGCGTGGGCGGTGGGGTCGTGCGCGCCGATCGGGCCGTTGCCGGCCGTGGCGATGATCTCGCCGGTGGCGGGGTCCAGGATCACCGCGCCCACGGGGGTCTCGCCCGCGTCGGCGGCGGCGCGGGCGGCGTCCAGCGCCAGGCGCATCATGCGCCTATCCTGCTCGGAGCCTTGATCCTCGTCCTGATCGGTGCGCATTAGCTGAACCTGAAAAAGCCCATCGAGAGATGCGCCCAGCCCCAGAAGGACGCCGACGTGACCAAGCCACACGATCCCCTGTACGAGCCTGAACTCGACGGTCAAGACGGCGATCTCGACGGCGGCCCCGGCGAGCGGGTGGCCAAGGCCCTGGCGCGGGCGGGCGTGGCCTCGCGGCGCGAGGTCGAGCGGCTGATCGAGGCGGGCCGCGTGGCGATCAACGGCAAGGTGCTGACGACCCCCGCGATCAAGGTCAAGCCGGGCGACTTTCTGACCGTCGACGGCCAGCTGGTGGCCGAGCGCGAGCCGACGCGGATCTTCCGCTACCACAAGCCCACCGGCCTGATGACCACCCACAACGACCCGAAGGGGCGGCCGACGGTGTTCCAGACCCTGCCCAAGGACCTGCCGCGCCTGATCTCGGTCGGCCGCCTGGACTTGAACTCCGAGGGCCTCCTGCTGCTGACCAACGACGGCGAGCTGTCGCGGGCGCTGGAGAACCCCAGCAACGCCTGGGTCCGCCGCTATCGCGCCCGCGCCTTCGGCGACACCACCCAGGCCAAGCTGGACGCGCTGAAGGACGGCGTGACGGTCGAGGGCGTCAAGTACGGTCCGATCGAGGCCAAGCTGGACAAGGCCCACGACAAGGCCGGCGGCGGCAAGAACATCTGGATCACGGTCTCGCTGTCGGAAGGCAAGAACCGCGAGGTTCGCAAGGTGCTGGAGTCGGTCGGCCTGAAGGTCAACCGCCTGATCCGCATGTCCTACGGCCCCTTCGCCCTGGGCGCCCTGGCGGCCGGCCAGATCGAGGAGGTCGGGCCCCGCGTGATCCGCGAGCTCTTGGAAGGCGTCGTGCCGCCCGAGAACATGCCGACCGGCGATCGTCCGAAGTTCGCTGGCATCGCCAATCCGGTGAGGGCGCCGGGCACCGATGGAGGCGGCGATCTGCAGCGTCGCGGGGTCCCGCGCGCCGATCGTGAAATCCTGCCCGCCACGCCGGAACGACCCGAGAAGCCTGTCTACAAGGCCGGCTGGGCCAAGCCGAAGAAGAAGGTCTCGCCGCATACGCCCGCCAAGGGCGCGGCCAAGCCCAAGCGCGCGCCCGCCAAGTCGATCGAGACCAAGTTCATCGACGACCGCAAGCCCGTCGCGCGCGCCAAGCCGGCCGCGCGTCCCGCCGGCAAGCCCGCGCCGAAGGCGGCCGACGGCGCGGCGCGTCGCGTCTCGGAGAAGTCCGGCAAGCCGATGGGACGTCCTGATGCTCGCCCTTCTGGCGCGCGTCCCACGGGTCCTCGCCCCCCGAGCGGCCGGGGTCCAGCCCCGCGCGGCGGCCCTAAGCGATAGGGTCCGTACTCAAGCGTCGAGGCGAAAACCCCCCGACATTTCAAAGACTAAATCTCTGGTCATCCCGGAAGCCTCGCAGAGGCTATCCGGGACCCAGGGGCAGGTGGCGGTGCGGTCGCCCCTGGGTCCCGGCTCTGCAGCCCGCTACGCGGTCTTCCGGCCGGGATGACCAGAGAAAATAATTTCAGCCGGTTGAGCTCATACGCCAGAGCGTTCCAATCACTTACCGGCGGGCAGCTTGATCCCCAAAAGGACCAGCCGCTCGCCGGTGATCCCGAACCAGTGTGGGACGCCGGCGGGGACCAGGATGACGTCGCCCGCGGCCAGCGCGCGCGTCACGCCGCCCTCGATCCGGCCGCCCTCGGTCAGGGTGGGGTTGCTGACCTTCGGATCGGTCATGACGCCGCCCGAGACCAGCTCGCCCTTTCCCTCCAGCACGATGGCGTATTCGGCCTGATTGGGGTGGACCGCGGGGCGGCCCGGCTTTTTCCAGATCTCGATCGCCGCCACGTTCGCGCCGTCACGGACCACGGGACGCCACATGAAGCCCTGGTCGGGCTTCATCTCGGTCAGCATCTGGCGAAGTTGGGTCTGGACCTCCGCGCCGCTCGCGAAGCTGGTCGGGTCGGCGGGGGACGCGGCGGGTGTCTGGGCCGAAGTCGCGCCGGCGCCGAGCGCCACGATCACCGCGCCGATCGCGAAGGCCTTGCCCATGGTCTTCACCGAAACTCTCCCTAGGTCGTTTATCGTTGTGGCGAGGATGCTTTCGGCGAGGGGCCGGAATTACGCCGTCGCCGGCGTCTGAACCCGAGTCCAGCGGCGCAGGGCCGGCCAGCGGGCCGCCAGTTCGGCGACGCCGATGAAGCCGGCCAGCATGACGAGGGCGCTGGCGATCAGCCCGGCCTTGAACTCGTGGGGCGCGTCGGGCCGCGTCGTCATCGGGCGGACCAGCAGCAGGATCACGGCGTTGTTGGCCGCGTGGGCGCCGATGCCCAGCTCGATGCCGCCGAGCCGCAGCGCCATCCAGGTCAGGCCGGCGCCCATGGCGGCGCGGACGATGAAGGCGTCGATGTTCGGATCAAGGTGGATGGCCGCGAACAGCAGGCCGTTCAGCGCCATCAGCACGATCGGGTCGCGGACATAGGCCGCGCTCTGCTTGAGCAGCCAGCCTCGGAACACCAGCTCCTCGGCCGCCGCGGCGAGGACCAGCAGACCGACGGCGGTGGTCGCGTAGAGCGCCCGGCCGACGAGGTTGGGCGCCACGCGCCACAGCGGCGGATCGATGGTCTGGCCGGTGAAGGCGGCGATGGCCACGAGACCCGTCATCGCCGCGCCGACGATCGCCAGGCCGCCGATCAGCAGGCGCTTGCGGAAGCGTCCGCCGCAATTGACGTACTCGGTGATCTTGCGGTGGTGGATGGCGCCGGCCGCGTAGACGAAGCCAACCGCCGCGCCCAGGTTGACGCCGGCCAGCACCGCCAGCAGGAACAGCGACTGCCGCGCCGACGGATCGGTCAGGGTCGGGTCGCTGAAGATGCGGAAGAGGTCGCCGGCCGCCGGCGCGCCGTCCAGACCGCTGACGATCAGCAGGGCCGCGAGGGTCGCGGTGATCGCGCCCAGAAGCGCGGCGACCGCGCCGGCCAGCACGCCCACCGGGACGGCGAACAGGCCGCGCCAAGGGTCGCGGTCATACGGCGACAGGTCGCCTAGAAAGGGCGAACGCTTCGCCGCCTCCAGGATCTCGCCCATGCGCATCGTTCGATCGCCCTTCCCTTCACAGGCGACTAAGAGGGGGCGGCGGCCCACTTGTAAAGCGCGCGCTTGCCGCGCCGGGGACGGCACACATCCCGTTACGGGTTGTAAGGGGAACACGATGAGCGATCGGGATTCGGGCAAGGGCGGCGCGGCCAGCGCGCACCTGCATCGACTGGTGCTGTTCTCGGACGCCGTGTTCGCCATCGCCATCACCCTGCTGGCCATAGAGATCCATCCGCCGGAGCACTGGCATGGCGCGGCGGACCTCTTCGGGCAGATGGGGCCGAAGCTGCTGGCCTATGTGGTCAGCTTCGCGGTCATCGGCGTCTGCTGGTTCAGTCACCGCCGGGTGTTCGCGCGCCTCGTTCGCGCGGACGGGGGCCTCGATTTCACGAACTTCCTGGTTCTGGGCCTGATCGGCCTGCTGCCCCTGGGCACGGAACTGCTGTGGGAACAGCGCGGCGGACAGGCCTTGCCGATCTATGTCGGCCAGGTGGCCCTGATCGGCGTCGCCATGGGCGCGGTGTGGGGCTACGCGGCCTTCATGGGCAAGCTGACCGAGCCCATGCCGGCGGCCGAAGCCTGGTTCATCTGGCTGCGCGTGACCCTGCTGCCCGGCCTGATGTGCGGCCTGACCATGTTCAGCCTTGTCTATCCGTGGGGGTGGGCGCTGATGGCGCTGCTGGTGCTTGGCCTGTCGTGGCTGGGCCGTCGCATCGTCGGCGCTTCGGCCAAGGCCGCCTGATGCGCATCGTCTCGGGCCAATATCGCGGCAAGGCCATCGTCGCCCCGCCGGGCGATGCCACCCGGCCGACTTCCGACCGCGCCCGGCAGGCCGTGTTCAACATCCTCGAGCACGCGCCCTGGGCGCCGGAGCTGCATGGCGCGCGGGTCATCGACGTCTTCGCCGGCTCGGGCGCGCTTGGCCTGGAAGCGCTGTCGCGTGGCGCGAGCTTCTGCCTGTTCGTCGAAACCGACGACGCCGCGCGCGGCGCGATCCGGGAGAACATCGACGCGATGCAGCTCTTTGGCGTCACCCGCGTGCACCGCCGCGACGCCACTGATCTTGGACCTCGTCCGGCCAGCGCGGGCGCGCCGTTCGACATCGCCTTCCTCGACCCGCCCTATGCCAAGGGACTCGGCGAAAAGGCCGTGGCCGAGCTGAAGGCGCACGGATGGCTGGCCCCTGGCGCGATCCTCATGTTCGAGCGCGGCCGGAGCGAGGTCGATCCCGTCCTCGACGGCTTCGAACAGATCGACGCGCGCGACTACGGCGCCGCGCGGGTGCTGTTTTTCAAAGTCCTGTAAGCCCAGTCCAATAAAGCTGTGTCATCCCGGAAGCCTCGCGGAGGCTATCCGGGACCCA
>CAKZJK010000335.1 GCA_936942565.1 uncultured Caulobacter sp.
GGCCGATGAAGATCACCTTCTACGGCGGCCAGGATCGGTGCCTGATCAAGCTGGTGGTCAAGGCAGACGATCAGAAGGTGGTCGGCGTGCACGTCGTGGGCCCCGACTCCCCCGAGATCATCCAGATGGCCGCCATCGCGGTGAAAATGGGTGTCACCAAGCAACAGTGGGACTCCACCTGCGCCGTTCACCCGACTCTGGCCGAGGAACTGGTGACGATGCGTGAGAAGTACATGCCGGTCGACGTCGGCTCGGTGGGATGACGGCAGCCGGCGGTCTCACGACGGACGCTCCGGAGCGCCGCACGCTGGGCGGTCTCGCCGTCTTCATGATGGTGATGACGCCGCTGCTGGGCTACCTGGCGCCCAAGCAGTTCGCGGCGCTGCTGAGCCTCGTCGGCCTGCTGGCGGCGCCGGGCCTGATCCGGCGGCGACCGCCGATGCCGCCGATGTTCGCTTTGGTGTTGCTGGTCCTTTGGTCGCTGGTCAGCCTGAGCTGGACGCCGGCCCTGCCGGACCTGGCCAAGCTCAAGAAGTTTGGCGCGGTGGAGGCTTTCACGGCGATCAAGCTTTTCCTCCAGCTTGGTCTATACGGCGCGGCCGTCGCCATGCTGGGCCAGATGTCGACCCGTTCGGCGCGATTGGCCTCGCGAGCGATGCTTGTCTGCGCCGCGCTGCTGGCCCTGATCACCTGCCTCGATGGGCTGCTGGGCGCCCCGATCTACCGAGCCATCCGCGAGGCCAGCGGCGATCCGCTGACCCCGGATCTGGCGATGGTGAAGGTGTCGATGGGGACCTATCCGCTGGTCCTGCTGCTGTGGCCGTGCGCGCGCGTTCTGGGCGCCTCGAGCTTCAAGGGGCGCAACATCCTGGCGGCCGCCCTGTTCGTCCTGGTCCTGATCGTGGCTCATGTGACCGGCGCCGACGCGCCCGTGGTCGCCGTGTTGCTGGGCGGATTGGTCTGGCTGGGGGTGCGTTTCATCGGCAAGCCAATCGCCCGGGCCCTCATACCCCTGGTGCCCGCCGTCTTCATCTTCGCGCCCATGGCGATGCTCTGGGGGGAGAAGTCGGGCCTCGTCGGCTGGATGCATACCCTGGCGCCGCCGTCCTGGGATCATCGACTGAACATCTGGGCCTTCGCCACCGACCGCATCCTGGAGCACCCGATGCGTGGGTGGGGGATCGACGCCAGCCGGACCTTCGGCTCGGCCATTCCGCTGCACACCCACAACGCCCCCCTGCAAATCTGGCTGGAGCTGGGCGCGTTCGGCGCGGCCATGGCGGCGGCCTTCTACGCGTGGATCCTCTATGGCGTGGTCGGCTGGACGGGCGTGGACCGTCGCGACGGCGCCATGGCGGCCGGCGCCCTGGTGTCCTATCTGGTGGTCAGCGGTTTCAGCTTCGGGGTCTGGCAGGAGTGGTGGCTGGCCCTCGGCGCCCTGGCCGTGATCGCCTGCGGCATCGCGCAAAAAACAAGCGCTTCGGCGCGGTAGAGCGACAACGAACTTTCCCGCTTTGGCGGATCGGCACGGCTTCGCCGCACGATTTTGCCTTTCGCTTCCATTCGCGGTATCTACGCCGCCCCTTGTTGTTATCGAGCTTGTCATGACCGCCCGCTGGACCCCCGCCGCCTGGAGAGCCAAACCCGCCAAGCACATCCCCGCCGACTATCCGGACGCGGGCGCTGTCGAGCGGGTCGAGCAGACGCTTCGCCAGATGCCGCCGCTGGTCTTCGCGGGCGAGGCGCGTCGGCTGAAGAGCCTGCTGGGCGACGTGGCCGAGGGCCGCGCCTTCCTGCTGCAAGGCGGAGACTGCGCCGAGAGCTTCAAGGAATTCCATGCGGACAACATCCGCGACACCTTCCGCCTGATCCTGCAGATGGCGGTGGTGCTGACCTTCGCCGGTGGCAAGCCGGTGGTGAAGGTCGGCCGCATCGCCGGCCAGTTCGCCAAGCCGCGCTCCGAGCCCACCGAGGTCCAGGGCGACGTGACCCTGCCGTCCTATCGCGGCGACATCATCAACGGCATGGACTTCAACGAGGCCGAGCGGATCCCCGATCCCGACCGCCTGCTGAAGGCCTACGGCCAGTCGGCCGCGACGCTGAACCTGCTGCGCGCCTTCGCCAGCGGCGGCTACGCCGACCTCTACAACATCCACCGCTGGACGCTGGGCTTCGTCGGCGACAGCCCGCAGGGCGCGCGCTACCGCGAGCTATCCGAGAAGATTTCCGAGGCCCTGACCTTCATGTCGGCCGTCGGCGTCACGCCAGACACCCAGCCCGACCTGCGCCGCGTCGAGTTCTTCACCAGCCACGAGGCCCTGCTGCTGGGCTTCGAGGAAGCCATGACCCGCGTGGATAGCACCTCGGGCGACTGGTACGACACCAGCGCTCACCTGCTGTGGATCGGTGAACGCACCCGTCAGCTGGACGGCGCCCACATCGAGTTCATGCGCGGCGTGAAGAACCCGATCGGCCTCAAGTGCGGCCCGACCATGGAGGGCGATGACCTTCTGCGCCTGATCGACGTCTTGAACCCGAACAACGAGCCGGGCCGCCTGACGCTGTATGGCCGCTTCGGCTCGGACAAGATAGCCGACCGCCTGCCGCGCCTGATGCGCGCGACCAAGAGCGCCGGCCGCTCCGTGGTCTGGGCGACGGACCCGATGCACGGCAACACGCTGAAGGCCTCGACCGGCTACAAGACCCGCCCGTTCGACCGGATCCTTTCCGAAGTGAAGAGCTTCGTGGAGATCGCCCAGGCCGAGGGCGTGCACCCCGGCGGCGTCCACCTGGAAATGACCGGCCAGAACGTCACCGAATGCCTCGGCGGCGCCCGCGCGGTGTCGGAAACCGACCTCGGCGACCGCTACCACACCCACTGCGACCCCCGCCTGAACGGCGAGCAGGCCCTAGAGCTGGCTTTCCTGGTGGCCGAGAAGCTGAAGGCCGCGCGCGACGACCAACGCCGCCTGGCGGCCGGCTGACCGGCGGGCTCGCCGAACGACGCTATCTGGCGCCGCTCGCCGGTCGGCTGTAGCCTCCCCCTGGGGAGGAAGTCATGGCCTCGAAGCCACTGTCGCGTCGCGTCTTGGTGGGGGCGCTGGCCAGCGCCGGGCTTTGTCCGGCGCCAGCCGCGGGCCAGGCCGCCGCGGCGGAAGAGCAAGATCGCCTTCGCTATCTCGACGCGGCCGGCCGATTGTCGGTCAAGGCCCTGGTGAACGGCGAGGGGCCGTTCGACTTCCTGATCGACACGGGCGCCACCGCCTCGGTGATCGCCTCGGAAATCGCGGATCAACTCGGTCTTCGGCGCACCGATAGCGGCAGGCTGCACAGCATCGCCGGCGCCGAATCCGTGGCGATGACCCGCGTGGACAGTCTTGCGGTTGGCAAGCGCATGAAGCGCGACATGACAGTGGCCGTGCTGCCGCGCGCCTCGCTATGGATGGATGGCGTGCTGGGCCTGGATTGGCTGGGCAAGGCCAGCCTGCTCCTCGACTTTGGTCGGCGGCGGATGGTTGTCGGTCAGCCCCTGCCGATTCCGGACGCCCAGACCGCGATCGTCGAGTCCCGATTGGTCCGCAGCGGCCTGACCCTGATCGACGCCTACATTCCGCGGGAGCGCGTCATCGCCTTCATCGACACCGGCTCCACGACCACCGCCGGCAATATGGCGCTGATGGAGGCGGCCATCCGCGGCGGTTCGCTATTGGGCGCGGCGGGCGAGACCGCGCTGCGCAGCGTCACCGGGCAGGTCATGCGAGGTCGCGCCGCCACCCTGACCCGACTGACCTTGGGCGACATGACGCTTCGGAACGCGCCCCTGATCGTCGGGGCGATCCACACCTTCGACTACTGGGGCCTGGGCGACCGGCCGGCGATCGTGATCGGCGCCGATATCCTGCGGGCCTTTGACACCGTCGCCATCGACTTCAAGCGCAATGAAGTTCGTTTTCGCGTCCCCAATGACAGCCCAGTGCTCCGAGAACAACGTTAGGTTCGCGGTGCGGCGTCCGGCCGCTTGACCGCTCGCGCGGCGCTCTCCAATGGTTGTTTGAAGGGAGAGCCGAATGCGTTTGCGCCAGAAGATCCGTCGCGAGGTCAAGTTCCTCAAGGGTTTGACCCGGACGCTCAAGCGCGTGAATTCCATCGCTCCCGACAGCGCCAACCTGATCTGCGACGATATCGAGGCGGCCGTCGACAAGTGGCGCGATCGTCCGGCCATGACCTTCGAGGGCAAGACCGTCACCTATGCCGAGCTGGACGGCATGGCCAACCGCTACGCCCATTGGGCCAAGGGGCAGGGCCTGACGCGCGGCCAGACCGTCGCGCTGTTCATGCCCAATCGGCTGGAATATTTCGCCGTCTGGTACGGCCTGACCAAGGTCGGGGTCGCCACCGCCCTGATCAACAACCAGCTGACGGGCGCGGCCCTGGCCCACTGCCTGAACATCTCCCAGGCCCTGCACTGCATCGTCGATCCCGAGACCTCGCCCTGCTTCGAGGACGTGAAGGGCCAGCTCGACCGCCACATGCAGCAGTGGGTGCTGGGCCCGGTGCACGGCGAGCAGCGCGACCTGATCAAGGCGCTGAAGAGCTGCAGCCAGCTGCGTCCCGACCGCGTCACCGCGCGCGAGGGCCTGACCGCCAGGGACACGGCGCTCTACATCTTCACCAGCGGCACCACCGGCATGCCCAAGGCCGCGCGCATCACCCACATGCGCGCCCAGCTCTACATGCGCGGCTTCGCCGGCTCGACGGGCGCCAAGGAAACCGACCGCATCTACGTGACCTTGCCGCTCTATCACGCCACCGGCGGCCTCTGCGCCCTGGGCGCGGGGCTGCTAAACGGCGGTTCGATCGTGCTGCGCAAGAAGTTCTCGGCCACCCACTTCTGGCCCGAGGTCGTCGCCGAGAACTGCACCATGTTCGTCTATATCGGCGAGCTGTGCCGCTACCTGGCCAACCAGCCCGAGCACGAGCTGGAGCGCGCCCACAAGATCCGGATGATCTTCGGCAACGGCCTGCGTCCGGACGTGTGGGACGACATGCTGGACCGCTTCAAGGTCGGCGAGGTGCTGGAGTTCTACGGCGCGACCGAGGGCAACGTCTCGCTGTTCAATTTCGACGGCAAGCGCGGGGCGATCGGCCGGGTGCCGGGCTATCTGCGCGGCAAGTTCAACATCCGCGTCGTCAAGTTCGACGTCGAGACCGAGACGCCCGTGCGCGGCCCCGACGGCTGCTGCATCGAGTGCGCGCCCGGCGAGGTCGGCGAGTGCATCGGCCATATCGGCGGCGACGCGCGCTCGAACTATGTCGGCTACGCCGACAAGGCCGCCACCGAGAAGAAGGTGCTGCACGACGTCTTCCAGAAGGGCGACGCCTGGTTCCGCACCGGCGACCTGATGCGGGTGGACGGCGACGGCTACATCTATTTCGTCGACCGCATCGGCGACACCTTCCGCTGGAAGGGCGAGAACGTCGCCACCAGCGAGGTGGCCGAGCGCCTGGCCGCCGTCGAGCACGTGCTGGAGGTCAATGTCTACGGGGTTCCGGTCGGAGACCTCGACGGCAAGGCGGGCATGGCGGCCCTTGTCGCCGATCCGGAGTTCGATCTGGCCGCCTTCGCCAAA
>CAKZJK010000336.1 GCA_936942565.1 uncultured Caulobacter sp.
CGCTCCCCCCTAGCCAAACCGTCACATCCGCGCGCTAAATCGCGCCCATGACCCTGCTGACCCGTCGCGCCCTGACCACCGCCGCTCTCGCCGGCACGTTCATCCCGGGCCTCGCCCGCGCCCAGAGCCGCAAGCCGATCGTCATCGGCCATCGCGGCTGTAGCGGCGAGCGGCCCGAGCACACGGCCTTGGCCTATCAGCGCGCCATCGAGCAGGGCGCGGACTTCATCGAGCCGGACCTCGTTCCCACCAAGGACGGCCACCTGGTCGCCCGTCACGAGAACGAAATCGGCGGCACGACCGACGTCGCCAGCCGCCCCGAGTTCGCGGCCCGCAAGACGACCAAGACCATCGACGGCGAACAGGTCACCGGCTGGTTCACGGAAGACTTCACCCTCGCCGAGCTGAAGACCCTGCGCGCTCGCGAGCGCCTGCCTCGGTTGCGCCCGGCCAGCGCCGCCTTCGACGGCCGGGCCCACATCCTGACCTTCGAGGAGGTCGTGGCCATCGCCAGCGCCGGCGGCAAGCTTACGGGCCGGACGATCGGCGTCTATCCCGAGCTGAAGCACCCGACCTATTTCGCCTCGATCGGCCTGCCGACCGAAGACCGCCTGGTCGCCAAGCTCAAGACCCTGGATCTGAACTCGGCCAAGGCCCCGGTGTTTATCCAGTGCTTCGAGGTCGGCCCCCTGAAACGCCTGCGCGCCAAGACCCCCGCGCGCCTCGTCTTCCTTGTCGCCAGCGAAGGCGGCCCGGCGGACCTGCCGACCGTCAGGTACGCCGATCTCGTCACCGCCCAGGGCCTGAAGGAAGTGGCCGTCTACGCCGATGGCCTGGGTCCGGAGAAGACCATGGTCGTCCCGCAGAGCGCCGACGCCCTGCTGCCAGCCACCGATCTCGTCAAGAACGCCCACGCCGCCGGTCTGGTCGTCCACCCCTGGACCGTGCGCGCGGAGAACTATTTCCTCCCCACCAGCCTCCGGAAGGGCGACCCGAGCGCCCCGGACTTCCTGGCCCGGCACGGCGACGCCACGGCCGTGCTGAAGGCGCTCTACGCCGCGGGCGTCGACGGCGTGTTCAGCGACTTCCCCGCCCTGGCGGTCGCCGCGCGGAGCTAAGGCGCCTCTTGCCCAAACGGGACGGACCGGTGCAGCGTGCCGGCCTTCGAACGCTCGGGGTAAGCTTCATGAAATTCCGTTACGCCGCCGCCTCGCTCGCGGCTCTCGCCGTCCTGAGCCTCGGCGCCTCCGCGCTCGCCTCGCCGGGTTCGGAGACCCTGGACAAGGTCGCCGTCGATTTCGTGCGCCTGACGCTTGAGGCGGGCGAGCGCGAGCCGGGCTATGTCGACGCCTATTACGGCCCCAAGGACTGGCAGGCCGCCGCCAAACGGTCGCCTCGTCCGGTGTCGGTGCTGCGCAAGGAGGCCGACCGGCTGCAAGGGTTGCTGGCCAAGGTTCCGGACAAGGACCTCACCGTCGACCAGCGCCGCCGCAAGCTGTTCCTAAAAGGGCAGGTCAAGGCCGCCCAGACGCGTCTGGCCATGATCGCCGGCGACAAGTTCAGCTTCCAGGACGAGGCCCAAGGTCTGTTCGGCGTGCGCCCGGTCATCAAGCCGCTGAAGACCTACGATCCGATCCTCGCCCGCATCGACAAGCTGGTCCCCGGCAAGGGCGATCTGGCGGCCCGCGTCGACGCCTTCCAGGCCGCCTATGTGATCCCGACCGACCGGCTGGAGCCGGTGATGAAGGCCGGCATCGCCGCCTGCAAGGCCAAGACCGAGGAGCACATCAAGCTGCCGGCCAACGAGCGCTTCGACCTGTCGTTCGTCACCAAGAAACCCTGGAGCGGCTACAACTGGTACCAGGGCGGCGCCCACAGCCTGATCGAGATCAACACCGACCTGCCGATCTATATCAGCCGCGCCTTGGACCTGGGCTGCCACGAGGGCTACCCCGGCCACCACGTGCTGAACGCCCTGCTGGAAGAGAAGCTGACCAAGGACAAGGGCTGGGTGGAGTTCAGCGTCTATCCGCTGTTCTCGCCGCAGTCGCTGATCGCCGAGGGCAGCGCCAACTACGGCATCGCCTTGGCCTTCCCGGGCCAGGCCAAGACCGACTTCGAGCGCGACAAGCTCTATCCGCTGGCGGGCCTGGATCCCAAGACGGCGGCGGCCTACGGCGCGCTGATGGACGCCAGGGCGGCGCTCGCCCAGAGCGAGCTCACCATCGCGGCGGCCTATCTGGACAGCAAGATGAGCAAGCCCGAGGCCGTGAAGGCCCTCGCGAAATATGGCCTCTCCTCGACCGCCCGCGCCGAGAAGCGCCTATCCTTCATCGAGACCTACCGCGCCTACATCATCAACTACAGCCTGGGCCAGGACCTCGTCCGCGCCCACGTCGAGCGGGCCGGCAAGACCGACGCCGCGCGCTGGGCGGCCATGGAACGCGTGATCAGCGAGCCGACGACGCCCGCGGATTTGGCGAAGTAGAGCTTCTGGACCGAGAGCGGCGTTTTTGGCCTAGGCCGCCCCGAACCCCGGCGCATGTTGAGGTCCTCCCCATAGAGGACTTCACATGCCCAAGGCGTTCCAAGTCTCCCTCGCCCCGCGTCAGCTTACCCAGACCATCAATCCCTGGAGCTGGACGTTCGGCGACTTCAGCCTGTTCAGCATCAATCTGGGCCAGTCGGCGGCGCCCGGCGTCGAAAGCCGCGTGCTCGCCGAGGTCGGCAGCTACGGCCGCCAGATCGGCCGCATCAGCGACGCGCTGAAGGTCCTGCTGGACTGGGCCGAGGCCCAGCCGAACGGCCCGTCCGGGACCGACCCCGCGATCAAGGCCCTACGCCTTCAGATCGATCATGTCGACGTGATCAAGCGCGAGGAAGGGACGTGACGTCCAAGCCCGTGGATTTGGCGCGGCGTGTCTAGCGATCCTCGCGTACATGCCAGACGCGCAGGACGTAGATCGTCTCTTCGACGATCTCGTAGCGAAGTTCATAGTCTCCCGCGAAAATCCGACGAATTTCGCGGGGCGCGAATTCGACCAAACGCCCTCCCATTCGGGGCGCATCGCTCAGTCCAAGCGGCGCCGCGATCAGCTTGCGGACAACCACCTTGGCCGCACGGGGATTGACCTCGGCGAGGAAAGCGTGGAGCCGCGCCAGATCAGACGCGGCCTTGCCGACCCAGACGACCCGCATCAGCGAGGCGGTCCGGATCAAGGACATCGGCCCAAGCCTCCATCTCGGCTTGACTGACAAACCGGCCGCCATCGACGTCGGCCATGCCTTCGAGGGTTAGGGCGTGATGGCGCGCTTCTCGATCGACGAACGCCCCCAAGGCTTGCTCGACAACCCAGTCGGAGGAGCGCTCCATGCGCGCCGCAAGACGCGCGACCTCGTCCGCGAGAGGCGCGGGCACTTCAGCGGTGAGAAGCTTGGTCGGCATGTCGCATCTCCTCGCGGCACTATAGCCTAACTCTAAGCCGCCTCGACCCCGAACTGCAGGCGGGCCAAGCGGGCGTAGAGGCCGCCCTTGGCGAAGAGCTCGGCGTGGGTGCCCTGCTCGACCACGCGACCCTCCTCCATGACCACGATCCGGTCGGCCTTGAGCACGGTGGCCAGACGGTGGGCGATGACCAGGGTCGTGCGATTCTTCGACACGTCGTCGAGCGAGGCCTGGATTTCGCTCGCTCTCGGCGTCGAGGGCGCTGGTGGCCTCGTCGAGCAGCAGGATCGGCGCCTCGCGGGCCAGGGCGCGGGCGATGGCCAGGCGCTGGCGCTGGCCGCCCGACAGGGTCTTGGCGCGTTCGCCCACCGGCGTGTCGAAACCTTGCGGCAAGGCCGACAGGAAGCCAGCGGCCTGGGCGGCCTCGGCGGCGGCCTTCAACTCTTCATCGGAGGCGTCCGCGCGGCCAAAGCGGATGTTGTCCAGCGCCGAGCCCGAGAACAGCGGGGAGTCCTGGGCGACCAGGGCCATGCGCGCGCGGACCTCGGCCGGATCGGCGTCGCGCAGGTTCACGCCGTCCAGGCGGATCGCGCCGGCCTGGGGGTCATAGAAGCGAAGGAGCAGCCGCAGGACGGTGCTCTTGCCCGCCCCCGAGGGGCCGACCAGGGCCACGGTCTCGCCGGCCTTCACCGACAGGTCAAAGCCGTTCAGGGCCGGCAGGTCGGGGCGACCGGGATAGGCGAAGGTCACGTTCTCGAACGCGATCTCGCCGCGCGCCGGGGTCGGCAGCGGCTTGGGAGCGTCCGGCGCGGCGATGCCGGGGCGGGCGTTCAGCAGGTCGGAGATGCGGTCCATGGCGCCCGAGGCCTTCTGGACATCGCCCCAGACCTCGCCCAGCGCGCCGATAGACCCGGCCGCCATCACCGCCAGCATGGCGAACTGGGCCAGGGTGCCGCCGGTCATCTCGCCAGACAGCACCAGGCGCGCGCCGGTCCAAAGCAGCAGCGTGATGCCGCCGAAGGCCAGGGTGATGACCATCGCCGTCATGCTGGCGCGCGTGGCGATCCGCTGGACCGAGGCCTTGTAGGCCGCCTCCACCGCCCCGGCGAAGCGGGTGGCCGAGGCCTTTTCGCGGCCGAACGCCTGAACGGTCTCCAGGGCGTCCAGGCTCTCGCCGGCGTAGCCGACGGCGTCGGCGAAGCGATCCTGGGCGGTGACGGTCAGCTTGCGGACGCGGCGGCCGACCAGGAACATCGGCGCCAGGATCACCGGCACCATCGCCACGATGAAGCCCGCCAGCTTCGGCGAGACCACCGCCATGTAGCCGAGGCCGCCGACCAGGCTGAGGATATTGCGCAGCGCGATCGAGGCCGAGGCGCCGACCAGCTGCTCGATCAAGGCGACGTCGGTGGTCAGGCGCGACAGCACCTCACCGGTGCGGGTCTTGAGGAAATATTCCTGGTCCAGCGTCAGGGTGTGGCCATAGAGCGCCCGGCGCACGTCGGCCACGACCCGCTCGCCCAGCCGGGTGACGAAGAAGAATCGAAGCGCCGTCGCCACCGCCAGCACCATGGCGACCGCGCCCAGGCCGATGAAGGCGCTGTTGATCTCGCTGCCCTGGCCCTTGGCGAATCCGTGGTCGATGACCTCCTTGAAGGCCGCCGTCAGGCCCAGCGTCGCGCCCGTCGAGAACAGCAGGAAGAAGGCCGCGGCGACCCCGTCGCCCTTGTGGGCGGCCACGAACGGCAGCAGGTGGGCCAGCGGGCGGATGTCCTTGCGGCGCGGCCGCCGGGCCTTGGCCTCGGCCATGCCCTGGACCAATTCCGCTCCCGCGCCGGGGCGGCCTTCGGCCTTTTGCTCGCCGGCGGTCACGTCGGTCATCAACTGTCCCTTGCCAAAATCGCGCGCGTTCTTTATAGCCGCGCGTCTTCGAGGGCCACCCCGCGCGTGCGCGGATTGGCGCTTACCCCATTCTCACTCGCCGGCTTAGTCGGTCTGGATCGCCGCCATGAAACAAGACATTCACCCCGACTACCACTTCATCACCGTCACCCTGACCGACGGTTCGAGCTACAAGACCCGCTCGACCTACGGCAAGGAAGGCGCGACCCTGGCGCTGGATATCGATCCGCGCACCCATCCGGCGTGGACGGGCGGCAAC
>CAKZJK010000337.1 GCA_936942565.1 uncultured Caulobacter sp.
CCTTCGGCCTGTTCGCCGCGATGAACGCGCGTATCTGGCCCAGCGCGCCATCCACCGACTGCAGTACATCGTGCGCCGGGATACGGAGCGTCCGGACGCCTTGACTTAGCAACCAGCGATCCCGCGCGGCGTCGCGTTCAGGTCGATCGTTGATGCAGTGCGCGTAGCTATCCACCTCGATCGCGAGCTTCAGCGACGGGCAGTAGAAGTCCAGCACGCAGCGTCCGATCGGGTGCTGTCTTCGAAACTTCAGGCCTTCCAAACCGCCCCGTCTAAGGGCGGCCCATAGCCGCGCCTCCGGTGGCGACATTTCTCGTCGAAGGCGGCGGGCAGCGGTGACCGTGTCTCTGGGCGTTTGCATGACGTCTTGCCTTGGCTGGCCCCTCCACCGGCGTTCGCCGGTCCCCCTCCCCCGGAGGGGAGGAGAGGGGACTTTCAGGTTTTCGCCTTCCTCACCACCCTAAATTGTTCCCTATTCGTTCTCAACTCCATCCTTCGGAGCGCCTTCCCATGCTCTTCCCCAAACCGCGCCCGCCCGAGCGCAAGGATTCCCGCGCCGCGCGGCTGATCGCCTTGACCACCGGCGGTCGCCCGCAGTGGACGCCGCGGGACTATGGCGCGCTGGCGGCCGAGGGGTTCGCCAAGAACCCCGTGGCCTATCGCTGCGTCCGGATGATCGCCGAGGCCGCCGCGGCCACGCCGCTGGCGGTGTTCGTCGACGGCCGCCGGGCCGATGATCATCCGCTCAAGCGCCTGCTCGATCGCCCCAATCCCGAGCAGGGCGGGCCGGATCTGATGGAGGTGTTCTTCGGCAACCTGCAGGTGGCCGGCAACGCCTATCTGGAAGCCGCGGGCGAGGGCGCTCCCAGCGAGCTCTACGCCCTGCGTCCCGACCGGATGACCGTGGTCCCGGGGCCGCGCGGCTGGCCGCTGGCCTATGACTACCAGGCCGCCGGGCGCACGGTCCGGATCGGGCGGGACGGCGACGGCTGGCTGCCGGTTCTGCACCTGCGCCTGTTCAATCCGACCAGCGACCACTACGGCTTCTCGCCGCTGGAGGCCGCCGCCTTCGCGATCGACGTCCACAACGCCTCCAGCGCCTGGAACAAGGCGTTGCTCGACAACTCCGCCCGGCCCTCGGGCGCGCTGGTCTATTCCAGTAAGGACGCCGGCGACCGCCTGACCGACGAGCAGTTCGACCGGCTGAAGACCGAGCTGGCCAACGCCCATTCGGGCCAGGCCAACGCCGGGCGGCCGCTGCTGCTGGAGGGCGGGCTCGACTGGCGGGCCATGTCGCTGACCCCGGCCGAGATGGACTTCACGCAAGGCAAGCACGCCGCCGCTCGCGAGATCGCCCTGGCGTTCGGGGTCCCGCCGCAACTGCTCGGCATCCCCGGCGACAACACCTACGCCAACTATCGCGAGGCCAACGCCGCCTTCTGGCGCGGGACGGTGGTGCCTCTGGCCGAGCGCGCGGCGCGGGCGCTGACCGCCTGGCTGGCCGCGAAGTTCCCCGGCGCGCGCATCGCCCCCGACCTCGACGCCGTTCCGGCCCTGTCGGCCGAGCGCGACGCCCTGTGGAGCCGGCTGCAGGCGGCGAGTTTCCTGACCGACGCCGAGCGGCGGCGGCTGGCGGGGCTGGAGCATTGAGCGGCCCGACCAACCGCTGGCGGCTGGACCGCCAGATCTCCGCCGCTGTCCTCGTCGCGGTCGCCATCCAGGCCGCCGCCGCCCTGCTGTGGGCCGGCAAGGCCTCGGCGCGGATCGACGAGATGCAGCGCCGGCTCGAAGCCCAGGCCCCGGTCGCCGAGCGCCTGGCGCGCCTCGAGGCCCAGGCCGACGCCACCCGCCAGTCGCTGATCCGCATCGAAGCCAAGCTGGAGCGTTCGCGCTAGCCGCCCCCCAACAACCCCGCCTTCCTCGCCCTCGTGGCGAGGACCCATGCGTCCGCTTACGGAGCGCCCCTCGGAGGAGCGCCGCGCCGGCGGAACGCTGGGTCCCAGGGACAAGCCCTGGGAAGGCGATGAAGAAGAAAGGCCTCACTCCTTGTCCGATCATCTTTCCATCGAAGGCTACGCGTCCCTGTTCTGGACCCGCGACCTCAACGACGACGTCACCGCCGCCGGCGCCTTCGCCGAGAGCCTGGCGGCAGGCGCGCCGGTGAAGATGCTGCACCAGCACGACGAGGCCGAGCCGATCGGCGTCTGGGACGAGGTGTTCGAGGACGCCAAGGGGCTGTTCGTGCGCGGCCGCATCCTGCGGACCACCCCGCGAGGAAGGCTCGTCGCCGCCCTGGTCGAGGCCGGCGCGCTGGACGGCCTGTCGATCGGCTTTCGCCAGGTGAAGGCGCGGACGCAGGGCCGCCTCCGCGTGCTGTCCCGCGTCGAGCTGTGGGAGGTGTCGATCGTCACTTTCCCAATGCTGCCGGGGGCGAGGCTGACCCTCAGTTCCGGATCAGCCTGAGCAGGGTGCCGTCCGGGTCGATCAGGGCGGCCATCAGCTTCTTGTCGCCCGGCGGATGCAGGCGCGGGAAGCCTTCGGTCTTCTCCTCGATCCCGGCCTCCAGGCAGACCGCGTAGAAGCCTTCCAGGTCGTCCAGCCGCAGACAGCAGGCGAAGTTGCTGGTGGCGGGTTTTAGGCCCGGGAACGGGAAGAACTCCAGCGTCAGCCGGCCGCGCTCCAGCACCATCCAGCCCGGATCGCGCGAGGCCCGCTCGAAGCCGAGGGCGGCATAGAAGCTTTCAGTCGCGTCGAAGTCGCTGGACGGAAGATTCGGCGTGGCGCGGTCAGGCATGCAGCGACGCTATCATGAGTCCCGCGCGGCGGACGGTTTGCTGAAACTCCCTTCCCCCTCGATGGGGGAAGGGTGG
>CAKZJK010000338.1 GCA_936942565.1 uncultured Caulobacter sp.
CCACGCCGCGCCCGAGATCGTCGAGCTGGTCCAGAAGAACCCCGATATCCGCCTGGTGCTGAAGGACTTCGTGATCTTCGGCCGCGACAGCGAGGCCGCCGCGCGCCTGATGCTGGGGGCCAAGGACCAGGGCAAGAGCCTTGAGCTCTACAAGGCGCTCATGGCCGAGAACGCCCTAGACGCCGCCGGGGCGCTGCGCATCGCCAAGGGCCTGGGGATCGACCTCGACAAGGCCAAGACGGCGGGCGAAAGCGAAGCCGTGAGCCAGCACTTGGCGGACACCGAGGCGCTGGCCAAGACCCTGGCCCTGCAAGGCACCCCGGCCTTTATCGTCGGCGACACCCTGATCCCGGGCGCGGACATCAACGCCCTGAAGCTGGCCATAGAGCAGACCCGGGCGGCCCGCGCGAAAGCGGGCTGATCGCTAGATCAGCCCCGCCAACGGCGAGCTGGGATCGGCGTAGAGGCGCTTCTGCATCCGGCCGGCGAGATACGCCTCGCGGCCGGCGATGACGGCGTGCTTCATCGCCTTGGCCATGCGGATCGGATCCTTGGCCTCGGCGATGGCGGTGTTCATCAGGATGGCGTCGCAGCCCAGTTCCATGCCGATCGCCGCGTCCGAGGCCGTGCCGACCCCGGCGTCGACCAGAACGGGCACCTTGGCGTTCTCGACGATGATGCGCAGGTTCACGCGGTTCTGGATGCCCAGGCCCGAGCCGATCGGCGCGCCCAGCGGCATGATCGCCACCGCGCCGGCCTCTTCCAGCTTCTTGGCGTAGACGGGGTCGTCCGAGCAGTAGACCATCACCTGGAACCCGTCGGCGACCAGCAGCTTCAGCGAGCGCAGGGTCTCTTCCATGTCCGGGAACAGGGTCTTGGGATCGCTGAGGACCTCCAGCTTGACGAGATCCCAACCGCCGGCCTCGCGGGCCAGACGCAGGGTGCGCACGGCGTCCTCGCCAGTGAAGCAGCCGGCGGTGTTCGGCAGATAGGTGAACTCGGTGGGCTTGACGTAGTCGACCAGCAGCGGCTGCGTCGGATCCGTCAGGTTCACGCGGCGCACGGCGACGGTGACGATCTCGGCCCCGGCCGCGCGGGCGGCGGCGGCGTTGGTCGCGTAGTCCTTGTACTTGCCCGTGCCGACGATCAGGCGCGAGCGGAAGGTGCGGCCGGCGACGGTCCAGGTTTCTTCGGTGTCGGCATCCGCTTGGGGGGCGACGGCGTCGGGGGAAACATGCGCGTTCATGAGGCTGGTTTACGCCCCGCCAGCCGGCGTTTCAAATACGCACGATCAACCGCCGCCGATAAAAGTGACGATCTCGATGCGGTCGCCCTCGTTGAGGGCCGTGTCGGCGTAGGTCGAGCGCGGGGCGATCTCGAGGTTGCGCTCGACCGCCACCTTGCGGGCGTCCAGGCCCAGCGACGCCACCAGATCGGCGATCGTGACCACCCCGGCCACGTCCCGTTCTTCCCCGTTCAACAAAAGCCGCATTTCACCTCCGAAGCGAGCCCTGCTTGTGACCCGAGGGAACCGGCTATACAAGACCTCCCGGAATCGACGGCGGAGCCGCATGGTAAAACCGATCCACGTGCTGAGCGGCCCCAATCTCAACCTGTTGGGAACCCGTGAGCCCGAGATTTATGGCAAGGACACGCTCGAGGATGTCCGGACGCGCTGCGAGGCGCGGGCGGCTTCGCGCGGCGTTTCGGTGGTCTTCCGCCAGTCCAACCATGAGGGCGTGCTGATCGATTGGGTGCAGGAGGCGCGTGTGTCGGCCTCGGCGCTCATTCTCAACCCGGCTGGCTACGGCCACACCTCGATCGCGCTGCTGGACGCGCTCAAGACCTTGAGCATCCCGGTGATCGAGTGCCATCTGTCCAACCCGGCGGCGAGAGAGGAATTCCGCCGTCACACCTATGTGTCGCTGGCGGCCACGGGGATCGTCTCCGGGTTTGGCGCGGCGAGCTATGAATTGGCGATCGAGGCCGCTTTCGGCCTGATCGGCGTTTAACGAGAACCTCGCCCCAGCGCTTTTCCGCGGCGCGCGGCGTTTCAGAACAACAAGGTAAGCTTCCATGTCGAACCCTAAGGCCCCCG
>CAKZJK010000339.1 GCA_936942565.1 uncultured Caulobacter sp.
CGACACCCTGACCTCGATCGCCAAGAAGTTCGACGTCAACGTCAACGACCTGGCCAAGGACAACGACATCAAGAAGGGCCAGACCCTGCGGCTGGGCCAGAAGATCAATGGCCCCTCCAGCGAGCAAAAGGCCTATGTCGTCCAGACGGGCGACACGATGTTCGCGATCGCCAAGCGCTTCAACGTCACCGCCTCGGCCCTGGCCGAGGAGAACGACTTGTCGACCGGCGCCGCGATCAAGAAGGGCCAGCGGCTGAAGCTGCCCGATGGTTTCAAGGACAAGGGACCGATCAAGACGACCTCGGTGGTGCCGGGAACCGCCTCGCCCGAGGCTGTCGCCGCCGAGGAAGAGGCCGCTCCGGCGCCGACCCGCGCCACCGCGTCTTCGCGCCCCTCGCGCCAGCCCGCCCCCGAGCCCACGACCGTCAGCACCACCTCCCTCAGCGTGACCGGCGCCGTTGTCGAGGTGGCCGGCAAGCGCCAGATCCACACCGTGAAGTCGGGCGACACCCTGACCTCGATCGCCAAGAAGTTCGACGTCAACGTCAACGACCTGGCCGAGGACAACAAGATCAAGAAGGGCCAGACCCTGCGTCTGGGCCAGAAGATCAAGGGGCCGGCCAGCGAGCAAAAGGCCTATGTCGCCCAGTCCGGCGACACCCTGGCCGAGATCGGCAAGCGCTTCGGCGTCACCGCCAGGGCCCTGGCCGCCGAGAACGGCCTGCGCGCCAACGCCACGATCAAGAAGGGCCAGAAGATCCGGCTGCCGGACGGCTTCCGCGACAAGGGTCCGCTGAAGACCACGACGACGGTTGCGAGGCCTGTCCCGGCCGCGCCGTCGAACACCTACGCCCGGGTCGAGACGCCGACTCCGGCGCCCTCGACGCCGTCGGCGCCGGTTCCGTACACGCCGAGCTATCCGCGCCCCAGCGCGCCGGTCGCCGCCCAGCCGATCACCCCGCCGCCGGCCTCGTCGCGTCCGATCATCGAGAGCAGCGCCGCTCCGACCGAGGCCGAGATCATCGCCTCCGGCAAGGGCAAGTTCGACTGGCCGCTGCGCGGCGAGATCATCTCCGACTTCGGCGTGAAGGGCACGGGACAGCGCAACGACGGCCTCAACATCCGCGCGCCGCAAGGTACGCCGGTGCTGGCCGCCGCGGATGGCGAGATCGCCTACGCCGGCAACCAGGTGCCGACCTTCGGCAATCTCGTGCTGGTCAAGCACGCCGACGGCTGGGTGACGGCCTACGCTCACCTCTCCAGCGCCACCGTCAAGATGCGCCAGCAGGTCCGAAAGGGCGAGCAGATCGGCTCGGTCGGCGCCACGGGCGGGGTCAACGAACCTCAACTGCACTTCGAGATGCGTTACGCGCCCACGGTCAAGGACAAGGCCAAGCCGGTCGATCCGGCGCTGTTGCTGCCGCGCTGACCAAACAGGGCCCGCTTCGAAAGAGGCGGGCCTTTTGCTTGCCGGACCTAGATGGCGCGGGTCATGAAGGCGCTGTTGGGGTCGGGCTTGTAGTCGCCGAAAGGCTCGCAGGGCTGGAACCCGTCGCGGGCGTACATGGCGCGCGCGGGGACGAAGAAATCGCTGGCCCCGGTTTCCAGGCTCAAGCGCTGGAGCCCCAGAGCGCGCGCATGGGCAATCAGGTGGTTCAGCATCGCTTGGCCCACGCCTTGGCCGCGGAAGGCCGCCGCCGTGTGCATCGACTTGATCTCGCCATGGGTGGCGTCCAGCCGCTTGAGCGCGCCCACGCCGGCCAGCGTCTCGCCTTTCCAGGCGGCGAAGAAGTCGAGATCCGCCGCGCGCATGGCGTCCAGCGGCATGACGTGGCAGCTCTCCTCCGGGGCGGTGGAGCGCATGGCGGCGAAGTGGCGCGCCAGGAGGGCGATGACCTGGGCGTCCTCGAAATCTCCGGCGACGATACGCAGGTGGGTCATGACGATATGTCCTAGATCGCCGTGGTGTTGATGATCAGGTAGCGCGCGACCGACGCGCCGGGATTGCCGATCCGTCGGGCGTCCACGCCGTGGTGGCGCAGGCAGTCTCCAGGAGTCAGGCGGTAGGTCTCGGCCTCGATGTCCAGGCTCAGCTCGCCCTCGATCACATAGAAGAACTGTTCGCGGCCGGAGGGCGCGTAGCCGTCGCGTCTTGGGCGGTCGAGGTCGTAGCGGATCTCCGCGCCGGGCGGCAGCTCGCCCAGCGCCAGCTCGGTGGCGTAGCCCTCGGTGGGCGGGGCGACCAACGCGCGCACGAACCCGCTCTCGGGATCGCGCCAGCGCGCGGCGTCCGCGCCGCGCAGCAGCCTGGGGGCGTGGGTCTCCACCGCCGCCAGAAGCCGCGACATCGTCAGGCCGTAGGCGTTGCAGAGCCGCCCCAGGGCGTTCGCGGTCGGGCTGGTCTCGCCACGCTCGATCCGGGAGATCGTCGCGCGGCTAAGGCCTGTCAGAGCGGCTGCGGCGTCCAAGGACAGGTCGCGCTCGCGGCGAAGGGCTTCCAGGCGCGCGGCGAGCGCCAGATCGGCGGTGGTCTCGGGATCCGACGTGGACACGGGGAGGCGACCTCGACTTGGGATTCTCTAAAACGAGAAGGTTTCCCAAATTTGAGCGGATTGCAATCCCGTCGTCGCCGCGCCTTCAGCTAGGCAGCTTGACGCCCAGCTCGCCCGCTAGGTCGCGCACGAACTGCCAGGCCACGCGACCCGAGCGGCCGCCGCGCTGGGTGGACCACTGCAGGGCGCGGCGGTCCAGGTCGGGCGCGTCGAGGCCGAAGCGTTCGGCATAGGCGTGGATGGCGCCCAGATAGGTGTCCTGGTCCATCGGCGGGAAGCCGATCCACAGGCCGAAGCGGTCGGAGACGCTCATCTCCTCCTCGGCGTTTTCAGCCGCGGCGATCGCGCCCTGGCTTTCGACGTGGTCGCGCGGCATCAGGTGGCGACGGTTCGAGGTGGCCACGAACAGCACGTTCTCGGGGGGGCCCGAGACGCCGCCCTCCAGCGCCGACTTCAGCGCCTTGGCCGCCGCGGCGCCGTCCTCGAACGAGAGGTCGTCGCACAGCACGACGAAGCGCTCCGCCCTGGCGCGCAGCTGGTCAAAGAGCGGGGGCAGGGCGGCGACCTCGTCGCGGTCGACCTCGACCAGCTTAAGGTCGGGATAGCTGTCGGCCATGGCCATGAAGGCGGCCTTGGTCACCGAGCTCTTGCCGGTGCCGCGCACGCCCCACAGCAGCACGTGGTTACAGGGTAGGCCGACGGCGAAGCGGCGCAGATTCTCCACGAAGCGCGCCTTCTGCCGGTCGATGCCGACCAGCAGGTCGAGAGACAGCGGATAGTCCGGCGCGGGGGCGAACGCGCCTGTGACGGGCTCATGCCGGAACAGCCGCGCGGCCGAGAAGTCCGGCGTGGCCGGAGGCGGCGGGGCCAGGCGCTCCAAGGCGTCGGCGATGCGCGTGAGCAGGGGGGCGAGCAGGGGAGCGGGCGCGTCGGTCATAGCCCGTTCCATACCCTCGCGGGCTCGCATTGCAAAAGGGAAGGCGAACGCATAGCTTCCGCCGACTTGGCGCGACCCTATGTAAGGCGGCGCGCCTTATCGGATTTTTTGGAGTCTCCATGAACAGCCTGAACGCTCAAATCCTGCAGCTCGCCCCCATCCTTCTGATGGTCGTGCTGTTCTACTTCATGCTGATCCGTCCGCAGCAGAAGCGCGCCAAGGAGCATCAGAACATGCTCGCCAACCTGAAGCGCGGCGACAGCGTGGTGCTTTCCTCGGGCGTGCTGGGCAAGATCGTGCGCGTCGAGGACAAGGAAGTCGGCG
>CAKZJK010000340.1 GCA_936942565.1 uncultured Caulobacter sp.
GCCGGCCGGGCCGTGCAGCGCGCCGGCCTGGAGCGCGCCGGCGCCGGATGCGCTGGCGGTGGATTCCTCCAGCGTGCGCCCGCAGTGGGGCCTGGTCGGCAGCCAGGGCCTGTTCGGCGTGGTCACGCGCGTGCGCCTGCGCACCTACCCGCTGCCCGCGCAGCGCGAGGCAGTGCTGCTGCCGGTGCCGGACATGCCGGAGGCAATGCGCGTGCTCGCCGCCGCGCGCCAGGCCTTCCTGGCCAATATGAGCCACGAGCTCCGTACGCCGCTGACCAGCATCCTCGGCTTCGCCGATCTGCTGGAGGACTCGACGCTCGATGAGGAGCAGCGACGGCATCTGGTCAGGATCCGCGACGCGGGCGCCATGCTGCTCGAGACCCTGAACGCGGTGCTCGATTTCTCGAAGCTCGAGGCTGGCGGCGTCGACCTGGAACACAAGCCGTTCGACCTGCCGGAGCTAGCGACGCGGGCGGCGGGCATGTTCGAGGCGGCCGCGCTGAGAAAAGGGCTGACGCTGAGCGTCGACATCGATCCCGATTGCCCCCGCTGGCTCGAGGGCGACCGCGAAAGACTGCGCCACGTGCTGGTGAACTTCCTGGGCAACGCGGTGAAGTTCACGGACACTGGCGGCGTCTCCCTCGCCGTCGAGCGACGGTCGGGCGCGCCGCCGGGCGTCGAGCGGCTGGAGCTGTCGGTTTCGGACACGGGCGTCGGCATCGCCGAAGGCATGCTGGGTCAGGTCTTCGATCGCTTCGCCCAGGCCGGACCCGAGGTGTCGCGCCGGTTCGGCGGCACGGGACTGGGCTTGGCCATCAGCAAGGAGATCATCGAGCTGATGGGCGGACGGATCGGCGTCGACAGCGTCGCCGGGCAGGGGGCGCGGTTCTGGTGCGTTCTGGATCTTCCCGTCGCCTCGGCGCCGGCCGCGACGGCGGATGACGCGCCGGCGGCCATCGAACATCCGCTGAGGTTACTGGTCGCCGACGACAATGACGCCAATCGCGAACTGATCGGAACCCTGGTTCGGGCGATGGGCCACCAGGTGGAGGCGGTCGCCGACGGCGTCGCCGCGGTCGAGGCGGCCCGGACCGGACTCTATGACCTCGTGCTGATGGACGTGCACATGCCGCGCATGGACGGCCTGGCGGCCGCTCGCGCCATCCGCGGCCTCGAGGGCGAGGCGGCCGCGACGCCGATCATCGCCCTGACCGCCAATGTCCTGCCCGACCAGATCGCCTTCTATCGCGCCAGCGGCATGGATGATCACGTCGGCAAGCCGATCGACCCGCGCGGCCTGCTCTCGATGATCACGACCTGGGGCGCGCGTCGCGCCGCCGCCGCGCGATCGCGCTCCAGTGGCGGCTCGACCTGACCGCGCTGTGTCTTTGCCGGCTTTGTGCGGGCTGTCCGGCCCATTAGATAAGCCTTAGGCGCGCGGCCTCGATTCAGGCGCCCGGCCGAGGATTTGAGTAGCGATGGCGCGTGAACGACCCGAACCGATCTTCAACGCGCCTTGGCCGGCCCTTCTGGCCGCCGCCTCGATCCTGATTCCGAACGGGCTTCTGATGAACGCCGACGAGGCGACGATCCTGTCGCTGGCCCTGGTCCCGAGGGACTTCTGGGCCGGACACTGGACCGGCGTCGTCACCATGATGTTCGTGCATGGCGGCTGGCTGCACGCGTTCATGAACTCGGCCTTCGCCATCGCCTTCGGCGCGCCGGTCGCTCGGCTGCTCGGAACGGGCGGGCGCGGCGGCGCGGTCTTCTGGCTCTTCTATATGGCGTGCGGGATCGTGTCGGGCCTGGGCTACGCGATGCTGCACCCCGACGCGGCGGGCCCCGTGGTCGGCGCCTCGGGCGCGGTGTCGGGCCTGATGGGCGCGGCGGCCCGCACGATGGACGGACGAGGAGGGCTGGGCCCGATGTTCGGTCCCCAGGTCCTGTCGATGGGGCTGGGCTGGTTGGTGGTCAATCTCGTCATGGCCGTCGCCGGCGGTCTCCTGACGGGGGGAGGAGCGGGCGTCGCCTGGGAGGCGCACCTGATCGGTTTCGCCGCCGGAGTCCTGCTGATCGGCCCGTTCGTCCGCTGGGCCGAGCCCGCCGATCCCGCGACGCGCGATAACCATTGATCCCGCGGCCCGTTTGCGAGACCCTTGTTCCATAAAAGAACAAGGGAGGTAGCTCAGTGCTGATTTCTCAAATCCTCAAGGACAAGGGTGATTTGGTGTTCACGGCCTCCCCCCAGGAGACCGTCGGCGCCGCAGCCGCCCTTCTGCATACCCGTCGTGTCGGCGCCATGGTGGTGGTCGACGAGACCGAGGCGGTGGTCGGGATCCTTTCCGAACGCGACATTGTCCGCGTGATCGCCAAGGAAGGGGCCGCGGCCTTGACCAAGCCGATCTCCAGCTGCATGAGCGCCAAGGTGATCTTCGCCGAGCCGCATGAAACGGTCGACGCCCTGCTCGAGCGGATGACCGACCGCCGGATCCGCCACCTGCCGGTGGTGAAGGGCGGGCGCCTGGCCGGCATCATCTCGATCGGCGACCTCGTGAAGCACAAGATCAACGAGGCCCTGGCCGAGGCCGATGGCCTCAAGGCCTATATCACCGCCGGCTGACGGCGAGGGTCGCCTATATAAGAGAGGGCTGAACCCTCAGCCCTCGATCAACTCCGCCCCGGCGCCGTGGACGGCGTCGGCCAGGCTATAGCCCTCCAGGACGGCGGCCGTGGCGTCGCGCGCCTTCAGCAGGGCTTCGCGTAACGCGCAGGTGGCGATGTCGCGGCAATCCTCGCAACGGCGGAAGGCCGTGCGGCTGACGCAAGGCGTCAGGGCCAGGGGACCGTCGACCAGGCGAATGATCTCAGCGAAGCTGATCCGGTCGGCGGCGCGACCCAGCACATAGCCGCCGAACTTGCCTCGGCGGCTGATCACTAGGCCCTCGCGCGAAAGGGACAGGAGGATCGCTTCAAGGAACTTGCGCGGCGCGTCGGCGCGTTCGGCCAATTCGCCGGCCGTGACCTGCCCGTTCTCGCGGGCCAGTTCGATCATCGCGCGCAGGGCGTAGCGCGCCTTCTGGGACAACATGGACGCCGGTGACCTTGTTCAAGCGCGCCAGGGCGCGACCTATGTGGGCGCGTCTCTTAAAGAGCGTTCAGCCTTCTGAGCGACGCATCGTCGCGACGCAAGCCTCGCGTGACGTCGTTCATGCACAGAGGAATGGCCGATCTGGGGATAAGGCGGCCTTTTCAGGCTTGCGAGCCCGGAAAGGGGCCTCTAGAAGCCGCCCCTCGCTTCGGGGCCGCGGCCGTCGAACGAAACCTTCGCCCTCCGGGGCTTGCGTTTCGAACGATGGATCGCTAAGTTCCGCAGCCTCAATCGAATCTCTTTCACTTCTTGGCGCTCCTTCTGGCGCGCTTCGGGTGGCTTTTGCGCTCTAAAGTGACCTTGGTCGCAAGTAGAGAAAAAGAAAAGAGAAGTGGTTGACCTGGGAATTCGGTTTCGCTAGAAGCCGCGCTCCCTGAAATACGAAGGCCGCCGCAAGGTCGCTGAAGTATTTCGCTCCAGGAAAGCTTCTCTTTCTTTTGAAAAAGATGCTTGACTGGCTCCGGTGACTTCTTTAGAAGCTGCCGGCTCCGCCGAAAGCCCTCCGGGCCGGCTGGCGGAAAAAGTCGGAGAGTTTCTTCCAGAAACGATTTGACACGGGTTTCGAGGTTGGATAGATAGCCGCCTCCGCCGACACCGGGCGCTAAACGGTGGGGCCGCTGAGGCGGTTCGGGTCTTTGACATTGTTGATTTGGAAAGAGAAACGCAGGCG
>CAKZJK010000341.1 GCA_936942565.1 uncultured Caulobacter sp.
GGCCTGGGCAGCTGGCAGCCCGCCGCGCAGGTGCTGGCGGCGCTGGGCGTTGCCGCGCCCTCGGCGCCGCCGCCCCTGCCAGAGGCGGCAGGCATCCCGATCAACCCCGGTGCGCCGTCGCTGCCGATGAGCGACCGCGACATGTACGAGGCCTTCATCGGCCCGGAGAAGTCCGGCTACTACGTGCCGGTGTTCCTGAACTTCGACGCCGGCGGCAGCGCCGCCGATCAGGGCGATCTGGACCGCCAGCTTGGTCATGGCCTGTTGTCCGCCCGCCGCGCGCATCTTGGCGAGTTCCGGATAGAGCGCGGGCACCATCAGGCGCGCGGGCTTGGCCATGCCGTCGGCCACCTGCTTGCCGATGCGCCAGAGCGCCGCCTGAGCGGGCCCCAGCAAGGCGCCGACGACCATGGTCAGGACGTGCGTGAAACCGACGTCCAGGGTGCTGGAGAAATTGGTCGCCATGGCGAAGCGCCAGACGCCCGGAAGACCGCCGCTGGTCGGACCCAGAAGCGAAAAGCCCTTCAGCAAGCCGCGTCGGTTCAGGTCCCAGATCGCGATCGAGGCGACGTAGAAGAACGAGGCGAAGGTTCCCGCCGCCCAGGCCAGCAGGAAATACGGCAGCGGCGCATGGGTCAGGGCGCAGATCGCGCAGCCGATCATGCGGACCAGGGAGCTGATCGCCTGTTCGGCCGCCAGGAAGCGGAAGCGGTCGAAGAGCCGCAGCAGGCCCACGCCCGTGGCCGAGCTCATCACCGGGATCGAAAGCGCATACAGCGCGCCATAGCCGCTCATGCCCTCGGGCCAGCGCAGCTCGTTCCAGAAGAACCACGCGCCAACCACGCCCAGGGCGACGCCCAGTACGCCGCTGATGCCGTCCAGCAGCAGCGAGAACCGCAGCACCTGCTGGAACTTCACGCGCTCGTTGGCCAGCAGCGGGCCCGTCCCGTAGGTCAGGACCGTCTGCCAGGACTGGAAGTGGGCGACCTCGCCCAGGAACTGGGCGAAGGCGTTGATGAGCACAAGGACGCCCATCGCCTCCTTGCCGAGGCTGCGGGCGGTCAAGGCGATATAGGCCAAACCCACGATCGCGTTGACGACACGACCGCTCAGCAGCTGCCCGGCGTTGGCCAGGACGCGCTTGATCGGCGACGTCGCGTGATCAGGGGCGGAGGCGGTCACGCGCGCCACTCCAGTCGCTCCGCGATCGCCCTGGCGGCGCGCAGCGAGGAGGGTTCGTCGGTGACGTCGAAGGTCTCGGCGATGCCCTTGACCTGGATCGGACGGAAGTCGGCCTGGGTGGCGAAGGCGCGATCAACCGCGTCGCTCAGATGCTCGACGTCGTCCAGAACGGGCCCAAACAGCCAGTGATGGAAGCTGGGATCGCCGCGCCAGTCGGCGCCGCTGGCGTTCAGGAACAGGCAGGGCTTGGGCGTCCGCAGGAACTCGTAAACCTGGCTGGACACGTCGCCCAGATAGAGGTCGGCCGCGCGGGTATAGGTCATGTCCGCCGCCGCCGGGCCGCCCAGATCGACATGGATGCGAGGGTGCTCGGCGAAGCGTTGGAAGGCGGCGCGTTCCTCGGCCGAGGCGGTCTCGAACAGCCGGATGTGGGGCGAGAAAATCAGGTTGTGGCGATCGCTGGCGGCGAAGGCCTCCAGCACCCGCCAACCCCATTTAGGCCAGGAGCTGAGCTCGGGATGGAAGTGCGGATTGTAGAGCGCCACCGGGCCTGGCTTTTCGAAGCGCGGCGCGGCGCGTTGGGGCAGGGCGTCGACGAGGTCGAATTTCGGATAGCCGACCATGGCGCAGTTCTCGGGCTTGACCCAACCTTCGCCGACCATGCGGTCACGCTGCTTGGGTCCCGCGGCCATGACCAGATCGAAGACGCGCAGCCGGGGCTCGAAGGGCCCCTCGCGGTCGCCGGCGCCGTGCTGGGTGTAGACCAGGACAGGATGGCGCACGCCCAGCTTGCGCAGGAGAGCGGTGGTCCGCTCGGGCGTGATGACGGCGTCGTAGAGCCCCAGGCGCATGGCGTTGGCGATCAGCATCGGCGCCTTGGGCGGCGCGCCGCCGCCGCCGAGCCGTCGCATCCAGCCAGGCGGCAAGAGGACGAGGGTGATCGGCGCGCCGCCAAGCTCGGCCAACAGTCCCGAGACGTAATCCAGCAGTTCCTGGGTCGTCGCGGCGATCTCGACCTTCAGGTCCGGCCAGCCGCGCGCCATGGCGACAGCCACCGACAGGCTGTGCCAGACCTGATGGTGTTGGGCGATGTAGAGGAAACAGACCCGCTTTTTGGCCACGTCAGCGACGGGGCTCCAGGCGCGTGCGGACGCGACCATTCAGAATGACCCGGTCACCCTTGTCCTTGACGCTGTAGGCGTTGGCGCGCGTGCTGGCGTTGGGCCCCGAGCCCTCGACGCCGGCGCTGCCGCTGACCTCTCCCGTGCGCATGTCGACCAGCGCCTGGGGCGCGTCGAACTCATAGCCTTCGCCGTTGGTGATCCGGACATCCTGGGTGAGCAGCAGTGTATGGGCGGCCTCTCGGTAGACACCGCTCTTGGCCGTGGCCTCGCTGGCGTCCGGCTGGCCATAGCCGCGGACGAGCCTGGGCGACGCCAGCCGCACCAAGTCCTGGTCCTGGGAGTCGCGCTCGGCCCGGTCGGCGGTGATCAGGAACGGCCGCCCGTCCTTGAGCACGCCGGTGAAGCGGGGCTTGTCCAGCAGCAACGGCGTCGTCGCCGCCTGGGTTTGCAGCTTGCTCGACGCCAGGGTGCGCCAGGTGGCCTGGCCCACGACCGCGGCGCCGATGACGATCGCGAACACCGCCAGGCCCATACGCAGGCGGCGGACCGGCGCCCGGCGTCGATTGCGGGCCCGTTCCGAGGCGCTGAGTGTGGGGATGGCGGCGGCGCCGTCGGTCTGGGTGAGCATTTGGGGAATGGATAGTCCCACGCCGCCATTCGCCCAAGACCTTTGTTTTCCGTTGGCCGCTTGTGTGGGCGGAAACAGCGCGGACAGCGATATATCGACACTTGTCGTGTCAATAGATATGCTGCGCTTCGGCGAGTTAGGGAAGGCGAGTATGCGGGTCTTGAAGGCGCTTTGCGCGGTGGCGCTCGTCCTGGGGCTGACCGGCGCGGCCCTTTGGTTTTTCCGTTTCGATCTGATCATCCTCTACGCCCGGGCCCAGCAGCCTAGGATCGAGGACTATCGGCCGGTTTCGTGGAGCAAGGGGCCCTCGGCTCCCGCGCCGACCGCCGACCGCCCGCCGAACGTCGTGTTCATCCTGGCCGACGACCTCGGTTACAACGACATCACGCTGAACGGCGGCGGCGTGGCGGGCGGCGCGATCCCAACCCCGGCCATTGATTCCATCGCGCGCCAGGGCGTGACCTTCGCCAACGGTTACGCTGGCAACGCCACCTGCGCGCCGTCGCGGGCGGCGATCATGACCGGGCGCTACGCCACCCGGTTCGGCTTCGAGTTCACGCCGACGCCCGTGGCCTTCTCGCGTGTCGTCGGGGGGCATTCCGGCGACCCTCTCCATCCCTCGCGCTTCAACGCCGCCGAGGTGAAGAACGTCCCCAAGAACGACGACACCGAGGCCGTACCGCCCACCGAGGTGACCATCGCCGAGGCCCTGAAGACCCGCGGCTATCACACCGCGCACCTGGGCAAGTGGCACCTGGGCGGGATCAAGGGCTCGCGGCCCGAGGACCAGGGATTCGACGAGAGCCTCGGTTTCATGGCCGGCGCCTCGCTGTTCGCGCCGGTCGGCGATCCCTCGGTCGTGGAGTCGCGCCA
>CAKZJK010000342.1 GCA_936942565.1 uncultured Caulobacter sp.
ACCGCCAAGAACTTCCCGGGCGTCGACGTGCGACGCTGGAAGCTCTCCAAGGGAACCACGCCCGGCATCTTCAACCACGCGGTCCGCGCCGAGGCGGACTTGATGCGCGCCCAGGCGGCCGCCGAGGTCGCCCAGGCCCTCAAGGCCGACGGTTTCATACCCGACCTCATTGTCGGTCACCCCGGTTGGGGCGAGACCATCCATATGAGCGAGGTCTTTGGCGACGTTCCCCAGATCCTGTTCGGCGAGTTCTTCTATAAGTCGCATGGCGCCGATGTCGGCTTCGATCCCGAGTTCGAGAAGAGCGATCCCTTCGCCGACCATCGAGTCCACGCCAAGAATCTGGGCCTGTCCCTGGCCTATCTCGAAGCCGACACCATCGTTTGCCCGACGCCGTTCCAGGCCAGCACCTTGCCGGAAAGCCTGGGTTCGCGCGTTCGGGTCTTCCATGAAGGGGTGGACGTCTCGAAGGCCTACCGACGGCCGGGCGCGAAACTCAAGCTGAAGAACGGGCTGGTCCTGGACGGGACCACCCCCGTCATCACCTTCATCAATCGCAATTTCGAGCGCCTACGCGGCTTTCACGTCTTCATGCGCGCCCTGCCCGCCTTCCTGGAGCGCTGCCCCACGGCGCATGTCGTCCTGATCGGTAACGAGGAGGGCCGCGGCTACGGGGGCGAGCTGGAGGGCAACAAGAGCTGGAAGCGGTTCATGCTGGACGAGGTCGGGGATCGACTGGACCTGTCCAGGGTCCATTTCACGGGGCCGCTGCCGCATGCCGACATGGTCGCCGCCCTGTCGATATCCTGGGCCCACGTCTACTACACCTATCCCTTCGTGCTCTCCTGGTCGCTGGTCGAGGCCATGGCCTGCGAATGCCTGATCCTGGGATCCGACACCGCGCCGGTGCGGGACGCGATCGTCGATGGCGTGAATGGGGTGCTCAATGACTTCTTCGATGTAGCCGCCCTGACCGAGGCCATGGCGCGCGCGTGCGAGACGCCGGAGGCTTTCGCGGCCTTGCGGCCACGCGCCAAAGCCGACGCCTTGCGTCTCTTCGATCGCGAAACCGTCGGCGTGCCCGCCTGGATGGCGCTGATCGAAGAGGTGCTGGCGCGCCGTGGGCCGTCTTCGTCTTAGGACGGCCCACCACGCCGAGACTGTTCCACGGACTGAAATATTGAGGGCCAAGCCTTTGGAAAAGATGGAATTCACCAACAACTGGTTTGCCCAGAACGCCAGGGATATTTGGGACGGGCTTTTCAAGACCGAGAAGCCGAGAAAGATCCTGGAAATCGGATCTTATGAAGGGGCGAGCGTCTGTCATCTGATCAAGACGCTCGGAAACGAATACCCTCTCGAGATCCACTGCGTGGATACCTGGGAGGGCGGCATCGAGCACAAGAAGGGCGGTTTTGTCGACAGCGACATGAGCGAGGTCGAGGCGCGCTTTCTGAACAATACCCGGATCGCCATCAGCCAAGCCGCGCACCCCGTCGAGCTCGTGCTGCACAAGGGATATTCCGACCTTCAGCTGGCTAAGCTGCTCGCCGAAGGTAAGGCCGAGTACTTCGACTTCGTCTATGTCGACGGCTCGCATCAGGCCCCCGATGTCCTGGTCGACGCCGTGCTGTCGTTCAAGCTGACGCGCGTGCGCGGCGTCCTGGGCTTCGACGACTATCTGTGGTCCGAACCCCTGCCCTACGGGCACGACCCGATCCGTTGCCCGAAGATCGCCGTGGATTCCTTCGTCAATATCTACTGCCGCAAGCTGCACGTCATGCCAGGCGGCCGACGCCAGCTTTATACGCGCAAGACGGCCTCCTAGGCGCGGCCAGGATCCGATGGATTCGCGAAAGGGGTGGGCGTCGCTCGAGGCGTCCGCCCCTTGAGCTACCGGGCGTCGACCAGCCCCTTGCCGAGCAAGGCGGCGAAGTGAGCGATGGTCTTGGTAAGGCCCTCGCGAAGCTGGGTGCGCGGCTCCCAATCCAAGGCCGACTTGGCCAGCGCGATATCCGGCTGACGTTGCCGGGGATCGTCCTGAGGCAACGGACGGCGCTCGATCACCGACTTGGAGCCAATCAGCTCGATGGTCAGCTCGGCCAGCTCCAGGATCGTGAATTCGTTGGGGTTGCCGATATTGACCGGCCCGGTGAAGCCCGCCGGCGTGGCCATCAAGCGCAAGAAGCCTTCCACCAGATCGTCCACATAGCAGAAGCTGCGGGTTTGCTGGCCTTCGCCGTAGATGGTGATGGGCTGGTTGGTCAGGGCCTGCACGACGAAATTCGACACCACGCGACCGTCGTTGATCGCCATCCGCGGACCATAGGTGTTGAAGATCCGCACGACCTTGATGTCGATGTTGTCCTGCCGGAAACTATCGAAGAACAGGGTTTCTGCGCAGCGCTTGCCCTCGTCGTAGCAGGCGCGCGGGCCGATCGGATTGACCTTGCCCCAATAGCTCTCGACCTGGGGGTGGATTTCCGGGTCGCCATAGACCTCGCTCGTCGACGCTTGGAAAACGCGCGCGCCGGTCCGCTTGGCCAGATCCAGCATGTTGATGGCGCCCAACACGTTGGTGCGCACCGTCATCACCGGATCGTACTGATAGTGGATGGGCGAGGCCGGGCAGGCCAGGTTGTAGATCTGGTCGACCGGAATGAAGATCGGGTGGTTCACGTCGTGGTTCACGAACTCGAAGTTCGGGTGATCCAGCAGGTGAGCGATGTTGTCCCGGCTGCCCGTATAGAGATTATCCAGGCAAACGACCTTGTCGCCCCGAGCGATCAGACGATCGCACAGGTGAGACCCCACGAAGCCAGCGCCGCCGGTCACGAGGATGCGCAGGGGGGAAGACGGGGTGTTCACCATGTCAGGCGTCCGAGGATAAGGTGTTGGCGGTGGCCTGGTGCGGAGGCCAGCCCATTTTCGAGAAGCGATCATCGAGATGTTCAACCTCGAGGAACGCGGTCGGGTCTTGGGGTTTGTAGACCGCGAACGTCTTGGTCAGGCCCAGGGTCGCGGCGCTCTCCAGAGGCGAGACGAAGCTGACGTCCTCATCCAGCCAATAAGGCCGCGCCATCCAGTAGGCCAGTTGGGACCGGGTGATGGCGAAGAAGCCTGAGTGCGGATTACGGGCGCGTTGGAAGGTCAGCTCGGCGTGGAGCGGCCGGGCCTTTAGCAAGTCCTCGTCGGGAAGATGATGGGTCAGACGATGGAACGTACGCTGGGAGATGTCGCCGTCGACATAGGTCTTTAGAAAGGCCGCCCGAGGGTTCCATTCCAGCCGATTCGGCGACAGCACGCGGCGATCCCCGAACGTGGCGTTGAACCAGGCCAACTTGTCGAATAGCGCGGCGTCCCGGACCAGGAGGTCGTCCTCGGAGAAGATGAACCAGTCATAATCGTTCGCGAGCTTGGCGAAGAGGCGGTAGGCGAAGAAGCCCAGATGCCGGGGGTTGGAAGGCTCGCACAGCGTCTGGTGAACCCCGAATCGACGCCGGAACTGATCATCCACCAAGGTGCAGCCAGGGACGGTGAGGACGCGGATGTCGAGGTCCACCGCGGGAGGGCCGATATCGACCGTGCGGTCCGAAAACCGTAGCTTGGACGCGGGCCCGAACGTCCCGCGATAGCCCTCGATCACGGTCTGGATCGCGCGTGTCCGATTCTCGCGTCGCGACTCATCGACAGAGGTGTGCCGCGGGTTCGCTTCGGGCGAGAAGTAGTGAACCAAAACGACGAGCGCCCGCATTTGTCCCCGCTACCCCCGTCACCCCCATCCTTCGCCAAGCGCCTGGCCGACACGGGATCGAATAATCCAGGTTGCATGCCTACCGGGTCCGCTCCCCTCACTCAAGCCGCGGGCGGCCTCGGATGCGCCTTCTTTCCCTGAGACCCTGGATTATGGCTTTCAGACCCTTCTGCCTCCTCGCCTCGGTCGTGGGCTTGACGGGGCTGGCTGGCGCCGCCCCCACGCCCCCTCCCCGCTTGGCCCTGCCCATCGCCTGCGAGCCGGGGCGCACCTGCGAGGTTCAGAACTATGTCGATCGCGATCCCGGACCGGGCGCGAAGGATTACCGGTGCGGATCTCGAACCTATGACGCCCATTCGGGTCTGGACATTCGCTTGCCGGACCTGCGAGCGCAGCGGACGGGCGTCGACGTGCTGGCGGCGGCCGACGGCAAGGTTCTGCGCGTGCGCGACGGCGTCGCGGACGTCTCGGTGCGCGTGGCCGGCCAGGCGGCCGTCAAGGGCCAGGAATGCGGCAACGGCTTGGTCATCGAGCATGCCGGCGGCCTCTCCACCCAGTACTGCCACATGGCCAAGGGTAGCCTGAAGGTTCGCCCTGGCGATCTGGTGAAGACCGGAACGCCGCTTGGCCGGGTCGGGCTGTCGGGCAACACTGAATACCCCCATCTACACATGACCGTGCTTCGGAATGGCGTGGCCATCGATCCGTTCGCCCCGGATTCGGGGCGCGGCGGACAATGCGGCGCGGGCGAGGATCTCTGGCGACCTGACGCGAGAGCCGCCCTCGCCTACAAGGCCCGCGTCGTGCTGAACGCGGGCTTCACGACGGGGGCGGTCACCATGGACCAGATCGAAGACGGCGAGCTCGCCAAGCCAAACCGCGACGCCGCCCTGGTCGTCTACGTTCGCGCCCTGGGCCTGCAGGCGGGAGACATCCAGTCACTGACGCTGCTGGATCCCTCCGGCAAGATCCTCGCCGCCAGCAAGCCAGACCCCCTCCCCCGCGCCCAGGCTCAGCGCGTGCTCTATGTGGGCAAGCCAAGTCCGGCGGGCGGCTGGACGGCTGGACGCTATCGCGCCCACTACACCGTGAGCCGAGACGGCGCGATCGTGCTGCGAAAGACGCTCGAAATGCCCCTTTAGGGCCGGAGTCCGGGGCGAAATGCATCGTCGCCAGGCCAATCTGCGCAAAGTCGAGAAGGCCTCTTATAGGCCTTTTGTCTTGCTGCCGGTTATGCCATTATATGGCGTCAGCCTTGTTCTCCAGCGGGCTGTGTCACTCCGGTCGGGCCGCGAAGCGCGCATCTATTTTTCGCGGTCCGACCGCTCGCTGGCCAGCGAGCCTGGGGTTCATCCCCACCTAATCACTCACCCGACCCTTCGGTTCCCTCCGCCGCCCATTCGCTAAGCGCCGATGGTCGTCGCCGCGATATGAGTCGACCGCGGCAGGATGGTGATCACGTCGTATTTGGCCAGCCACAGCAGGCCGCGCTCGACGAAGGGGCGCCGCGCCGGCGGAATGTCGGCGACGAGTTCGGCCACGCTGATCTGGCGGAGGCTCGACAGGGTCTCGACGACCTGTTCGGCTTCCTTCAGCGTCATCAGGGCCGAGCCGCCGAAGATGGCGATCTTCGACGTGACCAGCTCGCGTAAGCTGACCAGGGTCTGGCCGGGCGTCAGGGTCACGATGGTGGCCCCGGTCAGCCACTCACTCGGATAGCCGCCGAACAGCAGGAACGGGTCCATCCGGCGCGGGTTGGGAACCTGGTCGCGACGCGGCGAGGCCTCCGCGGGGGCCGCCCGCCGGCGCGCGTTCATGTCCGCCCAAAGTGCTTCGTATTGCGGAATGATCACGCGCCAATCGAAGACCGCCTTGGCCCTGGCCTGGGCGGCCGCGCCCATGCGTTGGCGAAGATCGGGATTGTTGATCAGATTGACGAGGGCGGCGGCGGCGTCGCCGATATCCACGGTCGTCAACTGAGCGGCGGCGCCGACATAGGCGTCGTAGCTCAACCAGTTGTTGGCGTGCTGATAGGCCAGGTCGTTGCCGGCGCCGGCCCTCGGCGCGTAGGTCGCGGCCCTGAAGCCGTCGATGCCGTGACGGACGGTGTCCTTGTAACCGTCCCAGTCGCTGACGACGCTGGGGATCCCGGCCGCCATCGCCTCGACGGGGGTGAGGCCGAAGGTTTCCTGGATGTTGTCCGACAGCGACAGGAAGATGTCCGCGACCGACCAGATCGAGAACCTGGTCTCCGGCTTGCGCCCGTCCACGACCTTGTAGAGGACGCTGGGGCAGAACCGACGGGTTTCCTCGTGGAAGAGCTTGTCGGCCGCCTCGCTGACCGCCCAGCCGGCCTGAACCCAGGCGATCGTCTTGCCCGTGGCCTTGGCGGCGCGCTCGAGCGCGATGGCCATGGGGACGGGGTTCATCTTGGCGTGCGGGTTGAAGCGGCCGACATAGAGAACGACGATCGCGTCGTCGGGGATTTCCAGGCTCTGGCGCCAGCTCTGGCGCTGTTCGGGCGAGGTCGCGAAGTTCTCGACATTCACGCCCAGCGGAATGGTGACCAGCTGGGGCATGGGCACGCGGGCGGCGCCCAGGCGCTCCTCGAGATCCAGGCGCACCGCCTCCAGCTGCAGATCGACGCTGGCCCGGACGGCGGTGGAGGTGCAGATCAGGCTGTCCCACGGCTCGATCGGCGCGGTCAACATGTCGGCCAGCATGTCCATGACCTGGGACGAAGCCGTGGTGTGCGTGATGGAGCTTATCGCGTAGCGTCGCTGCGCCGAGGCCATGCGACGGGACCAGGCCTCGCGAGCCAGGCTCGGCGAGGGCATATGCGCCACGCCGACACGGCCCAAGGCTCCGCGATCGCTCCGGCCAATCCAGCTCACGGGTTTGTCGCTGCGGCCGATATTGGCCACGAAGGCGTCAAGGCGCTCAACGGGCTGGTTGGCGACATTCCAGAAGTGGAAGCGCTCGGCCGTCGCGTGGCGCAGATAGCCCCGCAGGAAGCCTTCGCCGGCGGCTTGACGCCCCATCAAGGCCGGACCCGTGGTGTCAAAGGCCTCGGGGTTCAAGTAAAGCGCGACATTGGACATCGCTGTTCGATTACCCAGCTTGTCCAGGCTTGTCGAGCATCCGCGCCGCGACGCTCAAGCCGAAACATCCAGGCACGAAAAAGGGGGCCGCCCTTTCGAGCGGCCCCCTCCTCGCGTTTTAGTCCGACGACTTAGACGAAGTCGGCGGCGGTGATGCCCGTCGCGGTCACGCCCGTGAGCTTGATCGCGTCTTCGATCGTGTGGTCACCGTTCGCGTCGAAGAACACGTAGGTGTCCGAACCGACCTGGACGGCCACGATGTTCACCGTGCTGGCGCCGGCGACCGTGTTCTGCGCGAGCGCCAGGGCGCCAGCATAGTCAGAAGCGGTCTGAGCGTTGTTCACGCTGAAGGCGTTCGCCGTCGTGATGTCGATCAGGTCTTCCGCCGTAGCGTCGAAGTCGGTGATGACGTCGATCGCGTTGGTCGTCGTGCCCGAGTCGCCGGCGGCGAACGAGAACACGTCGGCGTCGGTGTCGGCGCCCGTGCCCAGCGTGATCGTGTCAGCGCCCGTGCCACCGCTGACGGTGTCGGCGGCCGCGCCCGCGTCGATGCTGTCGTTGCCAGCGCCGCCGAGGAGGCTGTCAGCGCCAGCCGCGCCCGTGATGGTGTCGTTGCCGTCGCCACCGCTGATGGTGTCGAGGCCAGCGGCGCCGTCCAGGGTGTCGGCGCCAGCGCCGCCGCTCAGGTTGTCGTTGCCAGCGCCGCCGAGGACGGTGTCGTTGCCTTCACCGCCGCTGATGACGTCGTTACCCACGCCACCGTCGAGGCTGTCGGCGCCGTTGTCACCAGTGATGGTGTCGTTGTCGGTGCCGCCCGTGATGGTGTCGTTACCTTCACCGCCGCCCAGGGTGTTTTCGCCCGAGGTGCCGGTGATGGTGTCGTTGCCAGCGCCACCCGTCACGACGTCGGCGCCAGCGCCAGCGTCGATGGTGTCGTTGCCTTCGCCACCGTTCACGGCGTCGTTGCCAGCACCGCCCAGGAGCGAGTCATTGCCAGCGTCACCGTTGACGGTGTCGTTGTCAGCGCCACCCAGCAGGGTGTCGTTGCCAGCGCCGCCGTTGACGAGGTCGTCGCCAGCGCCGCCGTCGACGCTATCGTCGCCGTTGTCGCCCGAGACGGTGTCGTTTTCGGTGCCGCCGTCGATGGTGTCGTTGCCTTCACCGCCGCTGACGAAGTCCGAACCAGCGCTGCCCAGCAGGGTGTCGTCGCCAGCTTCACCGTTGACGGTGTCGTTGCCAGCGCCGCCGTCCAGGCTGTCGGCGCCGTTGCCGCCGAGAACGCTGTCGGAGTCGGTGCCGCCGACGACGGTGTCGTTGCCTTCACCACCGGTGATGGTGTTGGCGCCGGCCGAGTCGGTGATGGTGTCGGCGCCGTTGCCGCCATCCAGGTTGTCGGCGCCAGCGCCGCCAGCGAGGGTGTCGTTGCCTTCACCGCCGAGGACGATGTCGTTGCCAGCGCCGCCCAGCAGGCTGTCATCGCCGAGGTCGCCGCTGACGTAGTCAGCGTCGTTGCCGCCGTCGATGGTGTCGCCGCCTTGGCCACCCATGATGGTGTCAGCGCCGTTGCCGCCGTCGATGCTGTCGGTGCCGAGGTTGCCGTTGATGTAGTCGGCGCCGTTGCCACCCAGGATCGAGTCGTTGCCTTGGCCGCCGTACAGCGTGTCGCTGCCGTCGCCGCCGAGGACGGTGTCGTTACCCAGAGCGCCTTGGACAACGTCGTTGCCGTTGCCGCCCAGCAGGCTGTCGTCGCCGGCGTCGCCGAAGATCACGTCGGCGTCATCGCCGCCGTCAACGGTGTCGCTGCTGTCGCCGCCGAGGATGCTGTCGTTGCCGTTGCCGCCCAGCAGGCTGTCGGCGCCGTTGCCACCGGTGATGGTGTCAGCGTCATCGCCGCCGCCGAGGGTGTCGGCGCCTTCACCACCGTCGATGGTGTCGTTGCCAGCGCCGCCGTCGACGGTGTCGTTGCCGAGGTCGCCCGAGATCAGGTCGGCGTCGTTACCGCCGGTGATGCTGTCGTCGCCCTGACCACCGATCAGGGTGTCGGCGCCAGCGCCGCCCACGACGGTGTCGTTGCCGAGGTTGCCGTGCAGGTAATCGGCGTCGTTGCCGCCCGACAGGCTGTCATCGCCTTGGCCGCCGTACACGGTGTCGGAGCCGTTGCCGCCAACGAGGGTGTCGTTGCCGGCGTTGCCTTGCAGGACGTCGTTGCCGTTACCGCCCTCGAGGCTGTCGAGGCCAGCGCCACCGTACAGGGTGTCGTTGGCAGCGCCGCCCGACAGGGTGTCGTCGCCGTCGTTGCCGTACATCAGGTCGGCAAGCGCGCCGCCCACGCCGGTGTCGGCGGTCGAGGCGCCGTAGACGAACACCGAACCGTCGGCGAACAGGGTCGAGCCCACGCCGTCGAACGCGGCGATCGAGGTGTCACCGGTGAACACGGCCGACTTCGAGCCGAGCGTGACCGTCAGCGTGGCCGGGCTAGCGCCGACCGAAGCGACGTAGGTCGCGGTCACGCCAGCGGCGGTGCCGGTCGGGAAGAAAAGAACGTCGCCCGACGCGAATCCCGAGAAATCCGTCGTCGTATCGAAATTATAGGTAGCCATCCAAGGTCTCCATCTTGCGTCACAAGGCTATGCAACGCCGTCGCTCCACCCCCAAGATGGAAACGGCCCAGCGTAATTTCGCCTCTCGCCGCTTTTAGCGGAGGCTGAAATTATTACAACCCGGCCGGATCGTCGCCTAATCCGGCGGCGAGCGCAACCGGGTTGAGACGAGCGATCCGTCGACAGAACAAGCCTTGAGGATCCCCGAAATCACGCGTGTTTAGCGCGCGCGTTCAAATCACGTATCGAGCGAGGCGCAACTCAAGGGGGAGATTCTAGTTTAGAGCCAATCTGATAAGACGATTAAAACGAGATAGAGGTTATTTCTTCGAATATCTTCCGGTCGTCGGCGAATATATTTCTCAAATATTCCCTGTCGGTTTCGTTTATTGTTTCGCCGTAATCCATGTCCTTTGCGACATGACTCTCTTTCTGAACCACCGAGCCAAACCTTGGTGCGTTCAAAAAATCACATACCTTGCACAAAATGCGGGCGGGCTCGGCCTTGAGATCGTCGGATCGTAGAAACAGCAGCTGATCTCGCGGGAATAAACTCAAAAGCCGCTGGACTTGCCGCCCATAGAACCCGCGTTCGACATAGCTGAATTCCCTGTGGAAGCCCGGCGTATTGTCGTTCTCGACGACGCGCCGGCGGCCCTCGCGAATACACCAGGCGAACGGTTGGGTTTCGGCGCCGCGGGCGTATTCCATTTTCCAGTGAGACCAGGCGCGCTCGATCGGATCCCGGAAGATCAGGATCAGGCGCATGTCCGGATTGTAGGCGGCGACGCGCTCCAGGCAGTTGGGCCAGTAGATATAGATAGGCGTGGCTTCGCCGCGCTGGCGAGAATCGCCGGCGGGATCGGCCGGAAACAGGGCGTGATACCGCTCGTAATCGGGCTCGCGCCAATCCACCCCGGTCTCGTCGTCGAAAAAATGGGCCTCCTTGATGGCGGGCAGGCTGAGACCGGGATGCTCGACCAGATAGTCGAACAGCGCCGTGGTCCCGCCCTTCTGGACGCCCGCCACCAGGAAGCTGACTTTCGGACGTGAGCTCATCGACGATCGCGACCGGCTATTGTTCGCGGAGCGAGCGGTCGATCACCTCGCCGATCGGCCCGATCAGGAAGGACAGGATCGTACGCTTGTCGGTGCGAATCATCGTCGTGGCCTGCATGCCCGGATAGAGCCGGACGCCGGGCGGCAACTTGCGCAGCTCCTCGGGCTTAATCCGCAGCTCGACCCGATAGTATTGCTGCTTGGCTTGAGCGTCGGTGATGGAGTCCGCCGACACCGTCATTACCTCGGCGGGGATCTTCGGCACGCGATAGCTGCTGTAGGCCTGCAAGGTCACGGTGGCGGTCATGCCGGGGTGGACCTGGTCGATGTCCGTGGGCTTGACCTGGGCGCTGATCACCAGGGGCGTGTTGGTCGGAACGATGTCCAGCAGCGGCTCCCCGCTCCCGGCGACGCCGCCCAGGGTGAACTGGCTCAGGTTCAGGACGTAGCCCGTGACGGGCGCGCGAACCTCGGTCTGGGCGAGAGCCTCGCGCGCGGCGGTCAGGCGTTCGCCCAGATCGCTGGTCTTGGCTTCGGCTTCCCGGAGACCAGCGGCCACGTCGGCGGCGCGCTGCTCGAGGAGTGACGCCAGTTGCAGCCGCGTCTCGCCAGCCTGCTGCTGGTTTCGCGTGATCTCGGCCATCAAGGCGCCGCGGCGCCCGTCGGCCTCGGCCAGCTGCCGCTGCAGCCTGAGAATAATCGCCTTGGGGGCGAGGCCTTTCTCGTAGAGCTTCTGATAGCCTTCCAGCTCGTCCTTCGTCAGCTCGATCTGCTGGTTGAGGGAGTCGGCCTGGATCCGCAAGCCGGACCGGGCGGTCTCGAGCTGCGAGAACCGCTGGTTCAAAATAGCCCCCTGCCCTTCGATCGCCGTCTTGCGCGTCTGGAAGAGAAGGGTTTCGTTCTGGATGATCGCCGCGACCCGCGGGTCGGCGCGCCGCGCCTGCAAATCGGCGGGGACGACGAGCGCGCGCCCCACGGCCTCGGCCTGGAAGCGGGCGGCCTGCATGGCCGCGGTGTCGTACTGGTTCTCGAAGATGGCGACCTGGGCGCGGGCCACCGTGTCGTCGAACTTGATCAGCAGTTGGCCGGCGCTCACCGCGTCGCCTTCCCGCACGGCGATTTGCCGAATGACGCCGCCATCCCGGCTCTTGAGGGTCTTGCGGTTATTTTCCACGCGAACCACGCCGGGAGCGGTGACCGCCCCCCAGACCTGCGCGAAGGCGGCCCAGGTTCCAAGCCCCACCACGAAGATCGCGATGATCGCCACGCCAGCGACGATCGGGGCGCGGATGCTCGCGCGCGCCGATTCCGACAGCGGCATGTCGACGGGATCGAGCGCC
>CAKZJK010000343.1 GCA_936942565.1 uncultured Caulobacter sp.
GGCGGCCATGACCCGCGTCTGTGGCTTGGCCCGCGACGCCAAGGGCCTGGACGCGGCCGGCGCGCGAGCCTTCTTCGAAGCCAATTTTCAGCCCCAGTCGGTCGGCGCCAAGGAAGGCGGGGACGAGGGCCTGCTGACCGCCTATTTCGCGCCGGAGTACCCGGCGCGGATGTCGCGCAACGCCGAGTTCTCCGCGCCCGTGCGCCGTCTGCCGGACGATCTGGTCGTGCTGGATCTCGGCCCCTTCGAGCCGGCGCTGATCGGCAAGAAGGTCACCGGCCACGTCGAGGGCAAGACCTTCGTCCCCTATCCCGACCGCGCCGAGATCGAGGCGGTCGCGACCGACAAGCCCCTGGCCTGGATGCGGCCCGAGGAGTTGTTTTTCCTGCAGATCCAGGGCTCCGGCGTGCTCGTCCTGCCTGACGGCCGCCGCGTGCGGGCCGTGTTCGCCGGGACCAATGGCAAGCCGTTCGTCGGCATCGCTTCGCCCATGCGCGACAAGGGCTTGCTGCCCGACAACAACACCTCGGGCGACGCCATCCGGAGCTGGCTGGCCGACCACCGCGGGTCCGAGGCCGACGCGATCATGCGGCTGAACCCGCGCTACGTGTTCTTCAAGATGGCCGAGGACGACGGCAAGGAGCCCGTGGGCTCGGCCGGCGTGTCCCTGCCGCCCGGCCGCGCCATCGCCGTCGATCCCAGCCGCCACGCCTATGGCGCGCTCTACTGGCTGGACGCCAGCGCTCCGGCCTTGGCCGGCGCCTTCCCGGTCTATCGCCGTCTGGCGGTGGCGCTGGACACCGGCGGGGCGATCAAGGGCGAGGTCCGCGCCGACCTCTACATGGGCACAGGCCAGGAGGCGGGGGCCGAGGCCGGCCGCGTGCGCCACATGCTGCGCCTCTACCGTCTCGTTCCGAAGCCGTAAGGTGAGCAAGAAGCCGCCGCCCCCTCCAGGGAAAACGGGCCCCGAGGACGACAAGCGCCTTTGGCGGCTGGTCGCCTCGACGGTGACGCCGCGCGCGCCGGAGAAGCCCGAGAAGATGCGCAACAAGGCGCGGATCCGGCCCTCGTTGAAGTCCGACACCGCAATGCCGGCCGAGCCGCCGACGCGCCTGGCCTCGATCGCGCCGCTGCGGCTGCATCCGGAGGACCTGAAACCGGCGTTCGCGAAGGCGATAAAGGGCCCGGCGGGGACCATCGAGCCCAATCGCAAGCTGCGGATCGTCAAGGAGCGCGACCCGATCGGCGCGCGGCTGGACATGCACGGTCTCGACCAGGACCAGGCCCGCGCCACGCTGGAAGCCTTCATCCGCCGCTCGTTCAGCCAGGGTCACCGGGCGGTGCTGGTGATCACAGGGAAGGGCAAGGTCGGGCAGGGGGTCTTGAGGTCTCGTACGCCCGAATGGCTGACCGACCCGTCCCTGCGCGAGATGGTCGCCGGTGTCTCCACCGCCGACCGCCGCCATGGCGGGGAAGGCGCGCTGTACGTGGCGCTGAAGCGGCGGGTTTAGTGTCAGCAGGGAATAGGTCGGGCCTACCGTTGCCAAATTCCATCGGGTGCCGCACGGTTTCGGGATGCTTGACCAGGAAGTTTCCCGTCGCGTCGTCGATCAGCGTGTTCGCAACCGGATCATGGAGGCGATTCTTGGGCTGACCGCAGGTGACGCGGATGTCGATGAAGCGGGAGCAACCGAATGGTTTGAATGCTTCTTCGACTTCTTCCCCTATGAAGGACCGGCGGTTCGCGACGTATCCGCGATAAACGACGAAGAGTGGGCGGCCTTGTCACCGCTTCTTTCCGCAATGCAGACTGCGTGCCGAGAAACTCCCTCCGATATTTCAGAGAAGGACCTGAAGGCTAGCGGGTGGCCAACGCGCATCGCGCCAATCGCGGCCAAAACCTTAGACGTATTCTTAGCTCGCGGGCGCTTCTCAGAAGAGATCGAAGAGCAGTCGCCGTCGTCGCCCGTTCCTTGGCCATAGCTGGCGGAGAGCGACGAGACTAACCCTTCCGCGAAGCCTTCTCGGCGATGCCCGACGTCCCCTCGCGGGCCTCCAGCTTCTCGGCGACGGCGTCCAGCGAGACGCCGGAAGCCGCCATCAGGGCCAGCCAGTGGTAGAGCAGGTCGGCGCTCTCGGCCGCCAGGGCGTCCGGACCCTGCGCGACAGCCGCGATCACCGTCTCGACGGCTTCCTCGCCCAGCTTCTTGGCGGCCAGGGACGGGTCGTTCAGCAGCTTGGCCGTATAGGACACCGACGGATCGCCGCCCTTGCGGGCTTCGATCGTGGCGGCCAGGCGTTGCAGGACGTCGGTCAGGCGCTGGCTCATGCGGCCCCCTTCAGAGCGTCGAGGCGCACGGGGATGCCGGCGTCTGCCATGGCCTGCTTGGCCTCGCCGATCGAGATCTCGCCGAAGTGGAAGATCGAGGCGGCCAGCACGGCGGCGGCGTGACCGTCGCGGGCGGCCTCCACCAGGTGCTCGGTCTTGCCCGCGCCGCCCGAGGCGATCACCGGCACGGTGACCTCGGCCGTCACGGCCTTCAGCAGCGGGATATCGTAGCCGATCTTGGCGCCGTCGCGGTCCATCGAGGTCAGCAGGATCTCGCCCGCGCCGCGTTCCACGACCTTTGCGGCCCATTCGACCACGTCGATCCCGGTGTCCTTGCGCCCGCCATAGGTCCAGACATTCCAGCCCGAGCCGTCCTCGCGCGCCTTGGCGTCGATCGCCACGACCACGCACTGGGCCCCGAAGGCGTCGGCGCCGGCGGCGATCAGGTCGGGGTTCTCGACGGCGGCGGTGTTGGTCGAGACCTTGTCGGCGCCCGCCAGCAAGAGGCGGCGCATGTCCGAGACCTGCCGAACGCCGCCGCCCACCGACACGGGCATGAAGCAGACCTCGGCCGTCCGCGAGATGACGTCCAGGATCAGGCCGCGGCCCTCGCTGGAGGCGGTGATGTCCAGGAACATCAGCTCGTCGGCGCCGGCGGCGTCATAGGCCCTGGCCTGCTCCACCGGATCGCCGGCGTCGCGCAGGGAGACGAAGTTGACCCCCTTGACCACCCGCCCGTCCTTCACGTCGAGGCAGGGAATGATCCGGGTCTTCAGCATCAGGCGGCCGCCGCGATCAGGGCTTCGGCCGGGCGGATGGTGCCGGCGTAGAGCGAGCGGCCCAGGATCGCGCCGGCGATCTCGACGCCCTCGCGGGCCTTCAGGCGCTCGATATCGGCCACCGAGGCGACGCCGCCCGAGGCGATGACGGGGATCGAGACGGCGTCGGCCAGCTCGCCCACGCCCTCGACATTGACGCCCGTGAGGGCGCCGTCGCGGCTGATGTCGGTGATGATCAGGGCGGCCACGCCGGCGTCCTCGAAGCGGCGCGACAGGTCGATCGCCGACAGGTCCGACAGGCCCGTCCAGCCGTCGACCGCGACCTTGCCGTCGCGCACGTCGACGGCCACGGCGATCTGCTCGGGCCACAGCCGGGCGGCCTTGCGGACCAGGTCCGGGTCATGGACGGCCACGGTGCCGAGGATGACGCGGGACACGCCCGCCTCGATCCAGGCCTCGACGCCTTCCAGCGTGCGGATGCCGCCGCCCAGCTGCACCGGGATCGAGATCGACTCCAGGATGGTCTCGACGGCGGCGGTGTTCACCGACTTGCCCTCGATGGCGCCGTTCAGGTCAACGACGTGCAGCCACGAGAAGCCGTCCTTGACGAAGCGCTGGGCCTGGTCGGCGGGCGAGGTGTTGAAGACCGTGGCCTTCTCCATGTCGCCGTGCAGCAGGCGCACGCATTGGCCGTCCTTCAGGTCGATGGCGGGATAGAGGATCATGGGCGCCATTCCAGGAAGTTGGCGAGCAGGGCGAGCCCTGAGGCTTGTGACTTTTCGGGGTGAAACTGTACGCCCGCGACGTTGTCCTTGGCCACCGCGGCCGTGAACGGTCCGCCGTGGTCGGTGGTCGCGACGACGTCGGCCGGGTCGGTCGGCGTCAGGGCGAAGGAGTTGGCGTAGTACATGTGGGCGCCGTCCTCGATGCCCTCGAACAGGGCATGAGCGCGCGTGAAGGCGATCGCGTTCCAGCCCATGTGCGGGATGGTCAGCGCGGGATCGTTCGGCTCGAGCTTCTTCACCTGGCCCTGGATCCAGTCCAGGCCGGGCGTGACGCCGAACTCCAGGCCCTCGGTGGCCAGGAGCTGGTGGCCCACGCAGATGCCCATGAAAGGCACGCCCCGGCCGTGCACGGCCTGGTTCATCGCCTCGTAGACGCCGGTGGCGTCCAGGCCCGCGCGGCACGAGGCGAATGCCCCGACGCCGGGCAGGAAGACGCGATCGGCCTTGGCGACAAGGTCGGGATCGGCGGTGACGACGATGTCGGCATCGAGCGCGCGGCGGCGGGCCGCCTCACGCAGGGCCTTTTCGGCCGAACGCAGGTTGCCCGACCCGTAATCGATCAGGGCGACGGTCTGCATGGAATGTCCTTACAGCACGCCCTTGGTGGACGGAGCCTGGCCGCCGGTCTTGGGGTCGATCTCGACCGCCTGACGCAGCGCCCGGGCCAGGGCCTTGAAGCCGCTTTCGGCGACGTGGTGGGTGTTGTCGCCGTACAGGGTCTCAAGATGCACGCACGCCCCGCAGTTCATGGCGAACGCGTGGTGGAACTCCTTGAAGAGCTCGGTGTCCATCTCGCCGACCTTGGGCCGCTTGAAGTCGACCTTCCAGACCAGGTACGGGCGGTTGGAGAGATCGATGGCGCAGCGCGTCAGGGTCTCGTCCATCGGGATATAGGCCGAGCCGAAACGGCGGATGCCCTTGAAACCGTCCAGCGCCTTGTTCACCGCCAAGCCCAGCACGATGCCGGTGTCCTCGACGGTGTGGTGCATGTCGATGTGCAGGTCGCCCTTGGTCTCGACCTTAAGGTCGAAGCCGCCGTGGCGCGCGAAGCTCTCCAGCATATGGTCGTAGAAACCAATGCCGGTGGAGATCGTCGAGGCGCCGGTCCCGTCGAGATCGATCCAGACCCGGATCTGGGTCTCCTTCGTCTCGCGGACCACTTCAGCGGTGCGGGCCATCTGAGTTCTAAAGTCCGTTCTTTTGAGCCAGTTCGCGCAGGGAAACCTGCGGACGCGGGCCGTAGTGGTCGATCACCTCGGCGGCCGCCAGGCTGCCCAGCTGGCCACAGATAGGCAGCGGGCGACCTTGGGAAAGGCCGAAGAGGAAACCCGCCGCGTATTGGTCGCCCGCGCCGGTCGTGTCCACGACTTTTTCCACCGGATAGGCCGAGATTTCGTGCAACTGCCCGTTGGCGGCCACGACCGAGCCCTTTTCGCTGCGCGTGACGGCGGCGATCTCGCAGCGGTCGGCGAGAGCCTTCACGGCGGCGGCGAAGTCGTCGGTCTCGAACAGCGAGCAGACCTCGCTCTCGTTGGCGAAGACGATGTCGCACTGGGTTTCGATGAAGGCCAGCAGCGCCGACCGGTGACGGTCGACCATGAAGCTGTCGCTGAGGGTCATCGAGATCTTGCGGCCGGCGCCGTGGGCCAGGGCGGCGGCCTTGGCGAAGGCGCGGCGGGCTTCGGGCGGATCGAACAGATAGCCTTCCAGATACGAGATCTGGGCGCCCTCGATGATTTCGGGGTCGACGTCGGCGGGGCTCAGCTCCACGCAGGCGCCGAGATAGGTCGACATGGTGCGCTGAGCGTCGGGGGTGACGTTGATCAGGCTCTGGGCGGTGGCGGGGCCCTCGGCCAGCGACGGGGTGGTGAACACGCAGCCGATCGCCTTCATGTCGTGGCGGAAGACGCGGCCCAGCTGGTCGTCGGCCACCTTGCCGATGAAGGCGGCCTTGCCGCCGAAGCTGGCGACGCCGGCCACGGTGTTGGCCGCGCTGCCACCCGAGGCTTCGATCGCCGCCGACATGACATCGTACAGGCTGGCGGCCCGGGCCGGATCGATCAGGGCCATCGAGCCCTTCACCAGGCCTTCGCGCGCGAGGAAGGCGTCGTCGCACTGGGCGATGACGTCGACGATGGCGTTGCCGATGGCGGCGACGTCGTGAAGCGCGGTCATGGGGCGGAGCAAACCTTTGAAAGAACTGGGCCGTAAGCCCGAACAGCACGGCGATTAAAGGAAGTGGCGCGTTAAGGCAACGCAAGCTCTTGCCCGAGACCCTGCGACACTCTAACGCGAACCCTCCGGTTGAGGTGTAAACGATGGTCGATGTCCTGATCCTGGTTCCCGCCCGAGACGAGCCGCGGTTCTCCACGACCTGGACGCCGCTGTTCGAACGCCTGGCCGCGCCGCTGCGGGCCCGTGGCCTGCTGGTCGGCGCCCAGGCCTGGACCGATCCGATCGAGAAGGGCCGGGCGCGCCTGATCATGCCGTCCCTGGCCTGGGGCTATCACCACCGTCCGGCTCAATGGTTCGCCCTGCTGGATCGGCTGGAGGCCGAGGGCGCGCGGGTGGCCAATCCCCTCTCCGTGATGCGTTGGAACACCACGAAGACCTATCTGGTCGAGATGGCCGGCAAGGGCGCGCCGGTCGTGCCGACCCACGCTCATGAGCGCCTGACGATGGAGGCGGTCGAGGCCGCGTTCGACGCGTTCGGCGTCGACGAGGTTGTGGTCAAGCCGCAGATCTCGGGCGGCTCGCAGGACACCATCCGGGTCAAGCGCCATGGCTCGCTGGCGGGCGGCCCCGAGGGCCCGGCCCTGATCCAGCCCTTCCTGCCGGCCGTCGGCGAGGAGGGCGAGCTCTCACTGTTCTATTTCGACGGCAAGTTCAGCCACGCCGTGGCCAAGGTGGCGGTCGAGGGCGACTTCCGCGTCCAGCCGCAGTTCGGCGGCCAGGTCAGCGAGATCGCCCCCGAGCCCGAGGCCCTGCACGCTGCCGAAATGGTCCTGAACGCCGCGCCGGGGAACCTGACCTACGCCCGCGTCGATCTGATCCGAGGCCTGGACCACACGCCGCAGCTGATGGAGCTGGAGGTCATCGAGCCCGACCTCTTCCTCGAACACGCCCACGACAAGGGCGCGGCCTTCGCGGCGGCGGTGATGCGGGCGATCGGCTAGCTCAGCAGGCCCCCGCCTGACTTCGCTCCGCGAAGTCGTCCGCCCCGGAGGGGGCGGAAGGTGATCCTTCTTCCCCCTATGGGGGAGGAGCGCGAAGCGCGGAGGGGGCAAGTCAAGCCCCCAGGAACAGCTCCCGCGACGGGCAAAGATCGCTAATCTTGCACACCTCGCACTTCGGCTTTCGCGCCACGCACACATAGCGCCCGTGCAAGATCAGCCAGTGGTGCGCCCGGGTCTGGTAGGGGATGGGCACGATCCGCATCAGGTCCTGCTCGACCGCGTCGGGGTTCTTGCCCGCCGACAGCTTCAGCCGGTGCGAGACGCGGAAGACGTGGGTGTCGACGGCGATGGCGGGCTCGATGTCTAGCTCGTTCAGCACCACGCTGGCGGTCTTGCGGCCGACGCCGGGCAGGCTTTCGAGGGCCTCGCGGTTCAGGGGGACCTCGCCGCCGTACTGGTTGACCAGGATGTTCGCCGTGGCGATGACGTTCTTGGCCTTGGTCCGGTAGAGGCCGATCGAGGCGATGTAGGGGATCAGGCCCGCCTCGCCGAGATCGAGCATGGCCTCCGGCGTATTGGCGACCTTGAACAGCTTGTCGGTGGCCTTGTTGACGCTGACGTCGGTGGCCTGGGCCGACAGGGCGACGGCGGTGACCAGCTCGTAGGGGTTGGAATAGTTGAGCTCGGTCTTGGGTCGCAGCTCCAGGCTCTCGAACCGCTCGAACAGCACCTCGACCCGCTCGCGCTCGGCCGGGGAGATGCGTTTCGCCGTCTTCTTCTTCACGGGCTTGGCTTGGGCGGGTTTGGCCATGGCGCGGACCATGCCGTGATGCGTCCCTCTCGCCAAGCGGGCCGGCCGCGCCTAAATTCTCAGCCCATGGCCTCGCCGCTCTACATGGACCGGGTGATCGCGCCGCACCGTTCGTTGACCTCGCAAGGGGCGGCGGTGCTGCTGGCCGTGGTCATGGCCTTCAACGTCCTGGTGGCGGTGTTCCTGCTGGTGGTCGGCGCGCCGCCGGTGCTGCCGTTCCTGGGCCTGGACGTCCTGGCGCTGTGGATCGCCTTCCGCGCCAGCGACCGCGCGGCCAAGCGCGTCGAACGGGTCCAGGTCACCGCCGAGGCCGTCACCGTCAGCCGCGAGGACGAGAAGGGCGCGCGCATGGTCTGGACCTCGCCGACCGCCTTCACCCGCGTGGGCGTTGACCTTCCGGGCGAGCACGACGCCCGCGTGCGGCTGATGATCCATCGCCGGCGCCTGACCCTGGCGCGGTCCCTGAGCCCCGAGGCGCGGATCCAGTTCGCCAACGCCCTGGAGGACGCCATCCGCGCGGCGCGCAACGAGCGCTGGTCGTGAGCGGCGAAACGGCCGCAAGAACCGGGCGGACGACGTTATCCGACGGGGCTAGCGTGTCGGACATGGCATACGACGCATCACCCCTTTCGACGGGCCTTTCGGAGGCCGCCAGCCTGGAGCTGGCGCGCTTGGCCGAACGCTCGGTCGACTACCACCGCATGGCCAAGGCGCTCGACTGGCTGGCCGAGCGGTGGTCCGATCATCCCTCGCTGGACGAGGCGGCGGGGGCCGTGGGCCTTTCGCCGTTCCACTTCCAGCGGATCTTCACGCGCTGGGCGGGGGTCAGTCCCAAGACCTTCGTCTCGGCCATCGCCCACGCCGAGGCGCGGCGGTCCTTGGAGGCCGGCGGCACGGTGCTGGACGCGGCTTTCGACGCGGGGCTGTCGGGGCCGTCCCGCCTGCATGACCTGTTCATCGCGCAAGAAGCCGCGACGCCGGGCGAGGTGCGGCGGCGCGGCGCGGGCATGCGCCTGTCCTGGGGCTGGGCCCCGACGCCGTTCGGGCGTGGGCTGTTCGTGATGGCCGAGCGGGGGCTGGCGGGCCTGGCCTTCTCGGACGGCGACGACGAGGCCAGCTTCGCCGACATGCATCGCCGCTTCCCAGCCGCCGACTGGACCCGCGACGACGCGGCGGCCCAGGCCATGGCTCTACGCGCCTTCGCGGGCGGGGAGGGACCGTTGCCGGTGGTGCTGATCGGTTCGCCGTTCCACATCCAGGTCTGGAAGGCCCTCTTGACCATTCCGACCGGCGCGACGGCCACCTACGGCCAGGTCGCCGCCTGGGCCGGCAAGCCCGGCGCGTTCCAGGCGACCGGCGGCGCGATCGGGGCCAATCCGATCTCGCTGCTGATCCCCTGCCACCGCGCCATCGCCAAGAGCGGCAAGCTTACGGGGTATCACTGGGGCCTGGCGCGCAAGGCGGCGATCCTGGGGATGGAGGCCGTGGCGGCGGCGGGGTGAGACTCCCCTCCGCGCCTTCGGCGCTCCTCCCCCGGAGGGGGAAGAAGACGCGCGATCCTTCTGCCCCCTCTGGGGGCGGACGACTTCGCGGAGCGAAGTCAGGTGGGGGCCTGCTGCGTTACAGGATAAACCGGCTCAGATCCGCGTTCGCCGCCAGCGCCCCGACCCGTTCCTGCACATAGGCCGCGTCCACGGTCACCGTCTCGCCACCGCGATCGGCGGCGGTGAAGCTGATCTCCTCGACCACCTTCTCCAGGATGGTCTGAAGCCGCCGAGCCCCGATGTTCTCGACCGAGGCGTTGACGGCCACGGCCGCGTCGGCCAGGGCGTCGATCGCTTCGTCTGTGAAGACCAGCGTCACCTCTTCGGTCGCCATCAGCGCCTGGTGCTGGCGGATCAGGTTGGCTTCCGGCTCGGTGAGGATGCGGCGCAGGTCGTCCCGCGTCAGGCCCTTCAGCTCCACGCGGATCGGCAGGCGGCCCTGCAGTTCGGGCAGCAGGTCCGAGGGCTTGGCCACGTGGAAGGCGCCCGAGGCGATGAACAGGATGTGGTCGGTCTTCACCGGCCCATACTTGGTCGAGACCGTCGTACCCTCGATCAGCGGCAGCAAATCCCGCTGCACGCCTTCGCGAGAGACGTCCGCGCCCGAGCGCTGCGAGCTGCTGGCGACCTTGTCGATCTCGTCGAGAAAGACGATGCCGTGGTTCTCGGCCAGCTCCAGGGCTTCCTGGGTGAGAGCCTCCTGGTCCAGCAGCTTGTCGCTTTCCTCGGCGATCAGCGGGGCCCAGGCGCCGGAGACCGTGGTCTTGTGGGTCTTCTGGCGGCCGCCGCCGAACGACTTCATCATGTCCGACAGGTTGAACACCGCCGCGCCTGGCTGGCCGGGGATCTCGAAGGTCTGGCCGCCGGTGTCGGCGAGTTGCAGCTCGATCTCCTTGTCGTCCAGCTCGCCGGCGCGGATCTTCTTGCGGAAGGCCTCGCGGGCGGCGGTCGAGCCGGGGCCGGTCAAAGCATCGAGGATCCGCTCCTCGGCCGCGCCCTCGGCCTTGGCCTTCACGGCGGCGCGGCGCTTGTCGCGGACCATGGCCAAGGCGCTCTCGACCAGGTCGCGGACGATCTGGTCGACGTCGCGGCCGACATAGCCGACCTCGGTGAACTTGGTGGCCTCGACCTTCAGGAACGGGGCCTGGGCCAGCTTGGCCAGGCGCCGGGCGATCTCGGTCTTGCCGACGCCCGTGGGGCCGATCAGCAGGATGTTCTTGGGGGTGAGCTCGTCACGGATGTCGGCCGGCGCGCGGCGGCGGCGCCAGCGGTTGCGCAAGGCGACGGCCACGGCCTTCTTGGCCTCGGCGTGGCCGACGATGTAGCGGTCCAGTTCGGAAACGATCTCGCGGGGGGAAAACTCGGTCATCGGTCGTTGATCAGGGCCTCGAAGATCAGGCGCCACCCTTCGGGGCGCTTTTGCCAGACATGCATATAGTGCGCGGATTGGGGGTTTGCCTGGGCGTCTGGCCAGCGGGCCTCGCCCCAGGTCCAGACGAAGTCGCCGCCCTTGGACGCGCCGCCTCGGAGCGCCAGGGTCATGCGCGAGGGGCGAGCCGCTAGGCGCTCGGCCAGGGCGTCGGGCGTAAGACCCTCGGCGCCCTTGGGCCCCAGCAGCCAGGCGTCGGCGGCCAGAACGCCGCGATAGGCGGATGGGGCGTCGGTCTCGGCCGCCTGGGCCAGGGCGCTCTCGGCGGTTCGGACCTTGTCGAAGGCGAGGGCGGGCGAGCGTTCGCCGGCCGCCGCCGGGGTGTCCAGGACGGCGGGCGCCTCGGGACCTAGCGCCTTGGACGCATCGGCCGCCGCGCCGCCGTCATAGATCCACTTCCAGCCGCCGTCGGGCGCGCGTCGCCAGATCGTGGCGTAGTAGCCGCCGCGCTTGCCGTTGACCGCCGAGGGGCCGACCGACAGCGCCAGGTCGCCGGAGCGCGCCGCCACGACCCGTCGCGGCCACCATTCCAGCCTGGTGGACTTGCCGGAGGGGCGTTTCTCGAACAGCGCCTTGGCGCTGACCGGGCCGGGCGCGAACAGGATGGCGTCGTCGGCCATGTGCTTGAGGAAAGAGTCCCGCACGCCCAGCGCCAACCCGTCGGCGGCGAAGGCGCGCTCGGCGGCCTCGACTTGCGCCGCGGGTCTCTGGGCGGCTTGCGCCGAGGTCGCGAGCGCCATGGCCAGACCGACGCCGATCAAGATCTTGAGCATGCGGAAATCCTCCCGGCGGGAGTAAAGCCTACAAGCTTTCGACGGTCAGGTTACCGTTCGTATAGACACAGATCTCGGCGGCGATGCCCATCGCCTTGCGGGCGATCTCCTCGGCCGAGAGGTCCTGGTCGATCAGGGCCTTGGCGGCCGCCAGGGCGTAGTTGCCGCCCGAGCCGATGGCCGCCACGGCCCCGCCGCCGGCGCTCTCGCCCGGCTCCAGCACGTCGCCGACGCCGGTGACGGTGTAGATGGCGGTGTTGTCGGCCACCAGCAGCATGGCCTCGAGCCGGCGTAGATAGCGGTCG
>CAKZJK010000344.1 GCA_936942565.1 uncultured Caulobacter sp.
GGATCGGAGACGCCTTCTCCGGGACCAGTTCGGCGATCACCGAGGCCCAGGCCCACCCGATCAGGCCGTGGCCCGAGGGATACGAACCGTCCGTGCTGATCCAGGCCTCGCGCGGGACGCAGATCGCCGCCTTGTTGCCCACCGGCGGCCGGGGACGCTGATAGACGCGCTTGGCCGGCTGGTAGATCTTGGCCGCGTCATCCGTCATCCGCAGCAGCATGTTGGCGAGCGTCGGCGTCGCCTCGGCGCTCAGGGTCACGCCCGCCGCGCAGGAAAAACTCTTCAAGCCGTTCTTGCCCGACAGGTCGGCGTCGGCGATGGCCTGGGTCCAGACGGCCGTGTTCGCCAGCTCGCGGGTGTCGTTGAACTGCGCGCGCTCAGCCTTGCCGCGGGGCGAATCCGGCGCGGGCGGCGGACCAATGATCGCCGTGGCGTCGATCCCGCCGTCACCCGCGAGATAGCCGGGCGGCGGCTTGGTCCAGCCGGCCGAGGGCGGCGTGGTCGCGATCGGCGTCGGAGGCTTGGGGGCGTCGAAGCCCGAGCAGCCGGCGAGCAGGGCGACGGCGGCGATCAGCACGAAACGGGGCATGGCGTGCGTCCTGGAAGTCATCCGCTCACAGAGCGGGCGACAAAACGCGCGTCAAGGACGAACGCCGCCGAAAAGCGGATTGACTAGCAGATATGTTATTTCATAACAGCAATCGGGAAGCCGCTCCCCCGGCCCAATCGTACGTACTCAGGACTCTCCATGCTCCGTCGCGCCGTCCTTTCCGCCGCGAGCCTTGTCGCGCTCGCCGCCGCTGTGCCCGCCCACGCCGAGACCCCCGCCGCGCCCGCGCCCGCCCCGGATGACACCGAGGTCTCCAAGGTCGTGATCACCGCGGCGCCCTACGCCATCTCGCTCGACACCGTGACCAGCAGCGTCAACATCGTGACCCGCGAGCACCTGGACGTCGCCCCGCCGGCGGGTCTCGGCGACATGCTGAACGGCCAGCCTGGCCTGCGCTCGACCGCCTATGGCCCCGGCGCCAGCCGCCCGATCATCCGCGGCTTGTCGGGCCCGCGGGTCATGGTGCTGGAGAACGGCGTCGGCCAGGTCGACGCCTCGTCGCTGTCGCCCGACCACGCGGTGGCGTCGGATCTTGGCGAAGCCGAGCGCGTCGAGGTTCTGCGCGGCCCCTCGACCCTGGCCTATGGCGGCTCGGGCATCGGCGGCGTGGTCAACATCATCGACGATCGCGTGCCGTCCAGCCCCGCACATAACGGCTTCGAGGGCCGCGTCGCCGGCTCGATGTCGTCGGTCGACGACGGCAAGTCGATCAACGGCTCGGCCAAGTTCGGCAAGGGCCCCCTGGTCTTCGCCATCGACGCCGATCATCGCGAGAGCAGCGACTACGACGTGCCGACCACGCCGGTCTCCTCGCGTCTGGCGGCTCGCGACGGCCTGACGCCGGACCCAGACAAGACCGTCAAGAACACCGACGTGGAGGTCGACGCCTATGGCGCCGGCGTCTCGTACGTGCACGACACCGGCTACTTCGGGGTCTCGGTCAAGAAGACCGACACGACCTACGGCGTGCCGTACCTGCAGATCCTGGCGCCGATCGATCCCGACGCCGAGGGCCCCGTCTCGATCCACCTGCAGCAGACCCGCTATGACCTGCGCGGCGAGCAGGACGTCGATCTGGGTCCTTTCGCCAAGATCCGGCTGTCGGCTGGTCACGCCAAGTACGAGCACGCCGAGGTTTCGGTCGAGGACGGCGAGGTTGGCACTCGCTTCCTCTCCGACGGCACCGAGGGCCGGCTGGAGCTGGTGCAGAAGGAGCGCGACGGCTGGCAGGGCGCGGTGGGCTTCCAGGCCCTGGAGCGCCACTTCGAGGCGATCGGCGACGAGGCCTTCGTGCCGTCGACCGACATCAAGGAATATGGCGTCTTCACCCTGCAGCGCCTGGATAAGGGCGATTGGGGCGTCGATGCGGGGCTGCGCTTCGACCGCCGCGAGCTGAAGACCGACAGCGCCGAGCGCTCGTTCGACAACGTTTCGGCCTCGCTGGGCGTATTCTACAAGCCGGCCGACAAGCAGTTCGTGGCTCTGACCCTGTCGCGCAACGGGCGCGCGCCGACCGAGTTCGAGCTGTTCGCCGACGGCCCGCACCCGGGCACCGGCGGCTACGAGGTTGGCGACGCCACGCTCAATTCCGAGAAGGTGACCTCGCTGGAGGCGACCTATCGCTACACCGGCGATCGCCTGCGGGTGGAAGGTCACCTGTGGGGCGCCCAGTACGATGGCTTCATCGAGGAGAAGCCGACGGGCGCGGTCGAGGATGGCCTGCCGGTGTTCCAGTACTTCCAGACCGACGCCAAGTTCCACGGCGCCGAGCTCGAGACCTCCTACGTCGCCTGGCGCGGCGGCGAGAACAGTCTGAAGCTGGAAGGCGTCTACGACTGGGTGCGCGGCTCGACCGACCTTGGTATCCCGGCGCGCATACCGCCGTGGGCGGTGACTGGCCGCGTCGTCTGGAGCGCGCCGCGCCTGGAGGCCCAAGCCGAGGTTCGCCGCGTCGCCGAGCAGGATCGCGTCTCGACCTTCGAGCTGCCGACCGACGGCTACACCCAGGTCAACGCCATGGTCACCTTCAAGCCGTTCCAGGATCCGGCGCTGCGCCTGTTCGTCGACGGCCGCAACCTGACCAACGCGACCATCCGCGAGCACGCATCGTTCCTGAAGGACTTCGCCCCCGCGGCGGGCCGCTCGGTCCGCGCCGGTTTCGCCTGGCGCTTCTAGCGCCGGTCGGAGGCGGGCTCTCGAACAGCCCCTAGAGAGCCCGCCACGCGCCGGGGCCCGGATTCTCCCATCTCCGGGCCCCGGACTCGCTTACGACGGCGGCCAGATTGCCGCGTTCGGCGGGATCGGCTAGAACCGCGAGCCTTCGCGGTCGTCTTCGAAGTGTTCGAGCGTCCGTTTCAAATTTTCTGTCGCAGAGCGCTTCATGACCACGACCCAGTCCGCCGGCGAAATCACCGGCAACGTCCTGTTCTACACCTCGCCCGAGCCCCTGAACCGCGAGCAGCACGCCAAGCTGGCGCTGGTGCACAAGGACAAGCCCTATGGGTTCGCCGCCGCCGGCACCGCCGTGCCGCTGACCGTCTCGGAATTCGCCCCGGCCGCCCTGACCTTCCCGGTGATCTTCGCCGGCGAGGACAAGGTTCCGCTGGCCGTGATGGGCCTGAACCAGCAGGAAAACCTGTTCATCGGCGCCGACGGTTCGGTCGAGCCGAACGTCTATATCCCGGCCTACATCCGTCGCTATCCGTTCGTTCTGGCCAATGACGACAACCAGGACCGCCTGATCGTCTGCATCGACCGCGGTTCGGACCTGCTGACCGAGAACGGCCAGACCCCGCTGTTCGACGACAAGGGCGAACCGACCGAGTACACCCAGAACTGCATCAAGTTCTGCGACGACTTCGAACTGGAGCGCCGCCGCACGGACTCGTTCGTCCAACTGCTGAAGGAGCTGGACCTGTTCGAGCTGAAGAAGGCCATCTTCCAGCCGCAGGACGAAACCGGCGCCGCCGCTGGCGAGCCCGTGACCGTCGCCGAGTACTTCGGCGTCTCGGAAGACAAGCTGAACAACCTGTCGGCCGAAAAGCTGAAGGAGCTGCAGCAGAACGGCGCCCTGGCGCAGATCTACGCGCACCTGGTGTCGCTGCTGGGCTGGGATCGCCTGATCAACAAGACCATGCTGAAGCAGGCGGAAGCCGCGAACCTGAACTAAGGTTTGGCGACAGCCGAAACGAAGAGGGCGGCGGGGCTTGGGCTCCGCCGCCTTTTTCTTTTGGAGTTGGAGCGCGTTCGAGCGGCTGGCCGCTCCCGGGGCCTACCGCGCGAAGATGCTGCGGGTCAGGCACGAGAAGACCAGGCGCCCGGCCTCGTCCAGCAGATCGTGCTGGGCGATGACGATGCCCTTTCCCTCGCCGACGGGGTCCTTGCCCATCACCGTCATGCGGCCACGCAGCAGTTCGCCGACCGGCGGGTTGCGCATCCAGCGCAGGGCGTCGACGCCCAGGCGCTTGGTCTGCGGCCAGGCGGCGCTGGAGTCTGCGTCCAGTCGCGTCCAGATCGAGAAGACCATGGCGTCGGGCGCGCCGTTCTCCGCTGGCCAACCGGGCGTGAACGCCGCGATGAACGCCTCAAGCGCCCTGGCGTCCACCGCTCGCGTCCCCAGCGAAACGACCTGACCGATCTCGATATCGTCGAACGCGGCGGGCATGGGCGGCTCCGGGATGATTCCTCCGCCGACTGTCGGGCGCGTCTTGACCATTGTCGAGAGCGCCAAGCCGGGCCATGTGTGCTGGGTTGTCGTTTTCACGAAGTCCGGTCGCCGATGTTCCTCAAGAGAGCCGTCCTCGCCCTGCAAGCCCTCGTGGCGGCGATCGTGTTGGCGGGCGCCGCCGTCGCGGGACCGGTGGTCAATTCCGGTCACATCGAGTCCGAGCTCGTGGCGCAGGAGAGCGGCATCGCGCCAGGCGGCACGATCTATGTCGCGCTGCGCCAGAAGATCCAAAAGGACTGGCACACCTATTGGCGCAATCCCGGCGACGCCGGCGAGCCGACCAAGATCGCCTGGGCCTTGCCAGCGGGCTGGGCGGCGGGCGACATGGTCTGGCCAACGCCGATCAAGGCCAAGCTCGGCCCGCTGCTGGACTACGCCTATGAGGGCGAGGTCCTGATCCCCGTGCCGATCAGCGCGCCGGCCAGCGCCCAGGTCGGAACGACGGTCTCCCTGACCGCGAAGGTCTCCTACCTCGTCTGCGAGCAGGTCTGCGTTCCCGAGGACGCCGAGCTTTCGCTGCTGCTGCCCGTCGTCGCCGGCGCGGCGAGCGCCGATCCCGAGTGGGGCGGCAAGATCGCCGAGGTCCTGGCCAAGGCGCCCAAGCCGGCTGGCCTCAAGGCCGTGTTCAAGCTGGACGGCCAGGCCTTGAAGCTCGCGGTCACCGGCGGCCCGCTGAAGGGCGCCGACATGGCCGACGCCTACTTCTTCCCCTACTCGCCCAAGGTGATCGAGCACGCCGCCGAGCAGACGATCGAGCGCGGTCCCGAGGGCCTGACCCTGACCCTGAAGCCTGGCTACGACTTTATCGGCGGCGGGCCCGCGCCGACCGAGCTCCAGGGCGTCCTGGCGCTGGCCGACGGTTCGGCCTGGGAGGTCGCGGCGACCCCCGGTGAGCTTCCAGCCGCCGCCTCCGGCCTCGGCGCGCCGCCGGCCAAGAGCCAGGCTTCGCCCGCCGGCGCGCCCGGCGGCCTGGTTGGCGCTCTGGCGTTGGCTTTCCTGGGCGGCCTTATCTTGAACCTGATGCCGTGCGTCTTCCCGGTGCTGTCGATGAAGGCGGCCAGCCTGGCGGGGCACGCCCATCACCAGAGCAAGGCGCGGGTCCAGGGCCTGGCCTTCCTGGCGGGCGTGCTGGCGACCTTCCTGGCGCTGGCGGGTCTGCTGCTGGCCGTCCGGGCCGGCGGCGCGGCCGTGGGCTGGGGCTTCCAGCTGCAGTCGCCCCTGGTCATCGCGGCTCTGGCTCTGCTGATGCTGCTGGTCGCGCTGAACATGTCGGGCGTCTTCGAGATCGGGACCTCGATCCAGGGCGTCGGCGCCGGAGCCTCCTCGCGCGACGGCGCGCTTGGAGCGTTCTTCACCGGCGCGCTGGCGGTGGTCGTGGCTGCCCCCTGCACGGCGCCGTTCATGGCCGGCGCGCTGGGCTACGCCCTGACCCAGCCGGCCGTCGTGGCGCTGGGCGTGTTCGCGGCGCTGGGCCTTGGCTTCGCGGCGCCCTTCGTGGCGGTGGCCTTCATTCCCGCCGTCCTGCGCCGCTTGCCGCGTCCGGGCGCCTGGATGGAGACGCTGAAGAAGGGTCTCGCCTTCCCGATGTACGGCGCGGCCCTGTGGCTGACCTGGGTCTTCGCCCAGCAGGCCGGCTCGATCGCCCTGGGCCAGGTGCTGGGCGCGGGCGTGCTCGCCGCCTTCGGCGCGTGGCTTCATGGCTTGGCCCAAGGCCGCCGCGCGGCGGGCAAGGCGTTCCTGGTCTCGATGATCATCGGCCTGCTTTGCGTCGCCGGGGCGCTCGCCCTGGCCGTCTCCGCCGCGCTGGCCGCCAAGCAGCCGACCGCGGCGGGGCCCGCCGCGCCGTCCTCGGGACCGGGCCTGGTGGCCGAGGCCTGGTCTCCCGAACGCGTCGCGGCCCTGCGCGCCGAGGGCCGGCCCGTGCTGGTCGACTTCACCGCCGCCTGGTGCGTAACCTGCCAGGTCAACGAGAAGGTCGCCCTGTCCGGCGGCAAGGTCGCCGAGGCTTTCAAGGCGACGAACGCGGTCTATCTGAAGGCCGACTGGACCAATCGCGATCCCGTCATCGCCAAGGCGCTGGCCGAGTTCGGCCGCGTCGGCGTGCCGCTTTACGTCGTCTATCCGAAGAGTGGCGGCGAGCCCGTGATCCTGCCCCAGCTTCTGACCGAGGGCATGGTGATCGAGGCGATCGAGAAGGCTGGCGCTTAGCTATTTCTTCTTGTCGCCGCCACCGAACGGCAGCTTGGCCTTCACCTTGTCCAGCGGCGTCTTGGTCACCACGAGCGGCGGCGGGATCACCGGCGCCGCGGTCTTGATCGGATAGGCGCGCCAGCCGGTCTGGATCAGGGCCGTGAAGCCCTGGCATTTGGGCAGGTAGCGGACCATCCCCACGCGCGGCTTGGCGAAGGGCGCGGGTTGGGCGAGGTCTTGCCGCTTGGGATCGACGAAGCGCCAGTCGGTCGGCAGGCCATAGCCCTTTTCGCCGCCTAGCCGCACGGCCTTGTAGGCGATGTTGGCCTGGAACGGCGGCACGCCGTACCTCAGCATCGCCCGCAGGAAGATGTCGTCGGCCTCCTGGCGCTTGCCGGGCTCGCCGATCGTGTAGAGCCAGTCGTGGACGATCGCCGCGCGCGCGGTCGGACCCTGCGGATCGACGAAGCCCTGGCCGTACCAGGGCACGCTGGCGAAGTCGGTGACGTACCAGCGCGGCACAACGATGACCTTGCCCGTCTCGACGTCGCAGTAGGGGAATTCCGCGTCCAGGGTGAACAGCTTGCGGCCGTCCTTGGTCTGGTTGAACAGCATGATCGGCTGCGGCGTCAGCGAGCTGGGCGGCGTCGGGGCCACGACCGGCACGAAGACGGTCGTGTTCGTCTGCGTCGCGCAGGCGGCGAGGATCAGGCTGGCGCCGGCGAGCGCGGCGAAGGTCTTCAAGCGGGGCATCAGGCGGGAGACGGTGGTGGGAGACTGTGTGCGTTCTTCTGGGCGCGGGCGCATACTGGAGCAAGCAAGAATGGCGAAGTTTCGGCGCGCGAGCGGATTTTGCGACTGTTTCGCATAACCGCGATCCGTGGCAGGGTCGCGTCGGGGAGGATATGACACAGGAGACCGACATGCCGATTACTCGCCGTCTCGTCGCCGCCAGCCTGCCGCTGGCGGTTCTGGTTCCCGCCGTCGCACACGCCAAGCCAGCGCCCGACTTCACCGCCGTCGACGCGGAGGGCAAGACCCGCTCGCTCTCGGAGTTCCGCGGCAAGACCGTGGTGCTGGAATGGACCAACGAGGGCTGCCCCTACGTCCGCAAGCACTATTCGGGCAACATGCAGGGCCTGCAGCAGGCCGCCCGCGCCGATGGCGTGGTCTGGCTGACCATCGCCTCGTCCGCGCCCGGCAAGCAGGGCCACTTCCCGGACGGCGCGGCCGCGAAGAGCTGGATGACCGCCAGGGGCGCCAAGCCCACCGCCCTTCTGCTCGATCCCGACGGCAAGGTCGCCACCGCCTACAAGGCCAAGACCACGCCGCACATGTTCGTCATCGATAGGGCGGGGCAGGTCGTCTACGAGGGGGCTATCGACGACAGGCCGACCAGCAAGGTCGAGGACATCACGAGCGCCAAGAATCTTGTCGCCGCCGCCCTCGCCGACGTGAAGGCCGGGCGCAAGGTCGCCACGCCGTTCGCGCCGCCTTACGGCTGTTCGGTCAAGTACAAGGACGCCTAGGAGACTTCCAGGAGACGTACTCCTGGAAAAAACGTCATTGGTCCGCCATGACGCGGCGGCGGCCGTTTGCTAAGCCCGAAGCGAAAGCTCCGATCTCTTACAAGGACGCCGCCCATGGCCGATCTCGACGCCGCTTGGACTCGCCTGGAAACCGCCGCCAAGGCCGCGGGCGCCCAGCGCATCGTCGACTTCTTCAAGGACGAGCCGGGGCGCCTCGAAGCCCTGACCCTGGATGTCGCCGGCCTGCACCTGGACCTCTCGAAGCAGGCCTGGGACGAGGCCGGTCTCGAGGCGGCGCTTGATCTCGCCCACGCCGCCGATGTCGAGGGCGCCCGCGCCCGGATGTTCGCTGGCGAGGCGATCAATTCGTCCGAGGGCCGCGCGGTGCTGCACACCGCCCTGCGCGCCCCGGCCGACGCCGACGTCAAGGCGCTGGGCCAGCCGGTCATGGCCGAGGTCGAGGCCGTCCGCCAGCGGATGAAGGCCTTCGCGCAGGCCGTCCGCTCCGGCGCGATCAAGGGCGCGACCGGCAAGCCGTTCAAGGCGATCCTGCACATCGGCATCGGCGGCTCGGACCTGGGACCGCGCCTGCTGTGGGACGCCCTGCGGCCGGTGAAGCCCGAAATCGACCTGCGCTTCGTGGCCAATGTCGACGGCGCCGAGTTCGCCCTGACGACCGCCGACATGGATCCCGAAGAGACCCTGGTCATGGTGGTCTCCAAGACCTTTACGACCCAGGAGACGATGGCCAACGCTGGCGCCGCGCGGGCCTGGCTGGTCGCGACTCTGGGCGAGCAGGGGGCGAACCAGCACCTGGCCGCCATCTCGACCGCGCTCGACAAGACCGCCGCCTTCGGCGTGCCGGACGAGCGGGTGTTCGGCTTCTGGGATTGGGTCGGCGGTCGCTATTCGCTGTGGTCGTCGGTCAGCCTGTCGGTGGCCGTCGCCGCCGGCTGGGACGCCTTCGAGGGCTTCCTGCGCGGCGGGGCTGCGATGGACCAGCACTTCCGCGCGGCGCCGCTGGAGGCCAACGCGCCGGTCCTGGTGGCCCTGGCCCAGATCTTCAATCGCAATGGCCTGGACCGCCGCGCCCGCTCGGTCGTGCCCTATTCTCACCGCCTGCGCCGTCTGGCCTCGTTCCTGCAGCAGCTGGAGATGGAGAGCAACGGCAAGTCGGTCGGCCCCGACGGCAAGCCGGCCCAGCGCGGCACGGCCACCGTGGTGTTCGGCGACGAGGGCACGAACGTCCAGCACGCCTATTTCCAGTGCATGCACCAGGGCACGGACGTCACCCCGATGGAGCTGATCGGCATCGCCAAGTCCGACGAGGGGCCGGCCGGCATGCACGAGAAGCTGCTGTCGAACCTGCTGGCCCAGGCCGAGGCCTTCATGGTCGGGCGCTCGACCGAGGACGTCGTCGCCGAGCTGAAGGCCAAGGGCGTGCAGGCGATCGTCGTCTTGATCCACGAGGGCGGCTGGCCGTCCGGCGGCATGAACGAATGCCCTGGCCTCTCGGGCCCGATCGTCGACATCGTCAAGGATCTCGACAGCGCGGTCGACATCGTGATCTCCGGCCATACCCACCAGGCCTATGTCTGCACCATCGACAAGCGGCTCGTCACCTCGGGCGACAAGTTCGGCACGCTGGTGACCGCGATCGACGTCAAGCTCGACCGCTCCACGCGCGACGTGATCAGCGCCACCGCGACCAACATCGTGGTCGACGCGACATTGCCGAAGGACCCGGCGCAGACCGCGTTGATCGACACGTATGAGAAGCTCGCCGCGCCGATCGCCAACCAGCCCGCCGGCACCATCACGCAGGCGTTGTCGCGCCTGCCGAACGTGTCCGGCGAGAGCGTGCTCGGCGACGTCATCGGCGATGCCCAGCTCGCCGCGACATCAGCCGCCGCCAAGGGCGGCGCGGTGATCGCGCTGACCAATCCCGGCGGCATCCGCACCGATCTCGTCCGTCGCGATGACGGCGCGGTCACCTATGCCGACGTGTTCGCGAGCCAGCCGTTCCGCAACCAGCTGGTGACGGTCACCTTGACGGGCGCCGAGATCAAGGCGGCGCTGGAGCAGCAATGGCTCGATCCGGCGCGGCCGCGCATCCTGCAGATCTCCAACGGCTTCGCCTATGCCTTCGATGCGAAGCAGCCCGCCGGCGCGCGCATCGATGCCGTGGCCATGACGCTGAACGGCAAGACCATCGATCCGGCCGCGTCCTATCGCGTGACCATCAACAACTATCTCGCGCTCGGCGGCGACGGCTTCACCGCGTTCAAGACCGGCCGCGATCCCATCGTCGGTCCCTATGACGACGAAGCGCTGTTTGCCTATCTGAAGGCCAACAGCCCGCTGGCCCCGCCGCCGCGCGGCCGCATCCTCAACAAGGCGCAATGAGGCCTCCGAACGGGCGGGAAACCGGTCATATCGCTGTCAGGGCTCTTTCCGAGCCTGCGGTCAGCGCATAGATTGGGCACTCCCGCAACGTGCGAGTGGCAGAGCCCTGATGTCGACGCTGTATCTCTCCCATGAAGCCTGCCTCGATCACGCCACGCCGTCCGGACATCCCGAGCGGGCCGACCGTCTGCGCGCCGTCGAGGAGGCCCTGACCGAAGAACGCTTCGCCCTGCTCGACCGCGACGAGGCCCCCGAGGCCGATATCGAGCTCGCCCTGCTCTGCCACAACGAGCATTACGTCACCGAGCTGCGCCACATGGCCCCGACCTCGGGCATCATCTATCTCGACGGCGACACCTCGATGTCACCCGGCACCTGGGAAGCGGTCATGCGCGGTGTCGGCGGCGCCGTGGCCGCGACCGAGTCGGTGATGTCCGGGCGGCATAAGAACGCCTTCGTCGCGGTACGCCCGCCCGGTCACCATGCCGAGATTGCGAAGCCGATGGGCTTCTGCTTCTTCGACAACGTCGCGATCGCTGCCCGCTATGCCCAGCGCACCTTCGGCATCGAGCGCGCCGCCATCGTCGATTTCGACGTCCACCATGGCAACGGCACCCAGGACATCTTCTGGGCCGACAAGAGCGTGATGTACTGCTCGACCCATCAGATGCCGCTGTTTCCCGGCACCGGCGCCCGCGGCGAGCGCGGCGAGCACGACACCATCGTCAACGCGCCGCTGGCCTCCGAGGACGGCAGCCTGGAGTTCCGCTCGGCGTTCGAGAACCTGATCCTGCCGCAGCTGACCAAGTTCAGCCCCGAGCTCGTGATCATCTCGGCTGGCTTCGACGCCCATTATCGCGACCCGCTGGCGTCGCTGAACCTGCGCGCGGAAGATTTCGGCTGGGTGACCCGGAAGCTGATGGATCTCGCCGACAAAACCGCCGGCGGCCGTGTCGTCTCGGTCCTGGAGGGCGGCTATGACCTTCAAGGTCTTAAAGAATCCGTTTCGGCTCACGTTGCGGCGCTGACCGGGGCGTGATCCCCAGGTTCCGGACGATCCGATCCCCGGAGGGCCTGACAGGGCCATGAGCGGGGTGTAAAAGCACGGCCCCGGAGTTCAGTGATCTGCAGGGAACCCGCATGGCGGACAACACCGTAACCGACGTCAAGAAGCTGTCGTTCGAGCGCGCGATCGAGGAGCTGGAATCGATCGTGAAGCGGCTCGAGGACGGCAAGGTGCCGCTCGAGGAGTCGGTGGCGATCTATGAACGCGGCGAGGCGCTGAAGCGGCGCTGCGAGGAGCTGCTGCGCCAGGCCGAGGCCCGGGTCGAGAAGATCACGACCGACGCCAGCGGCCGCGCGACCGGGACCGCGCCGCTCGACGTGCAATAGCCGAGGCTGCCGGCGCCCCGCCTTGAAGCCGGACCCTCGGCCCAGCCGGCCTCCGGGTTCGAGACCCGCCAAGGTGGCGCTCTCGTCGCGAGGACCAGGCCCCGTCCTTGCTCTCGGGCGCCCAGCCGA
>CAKZJK010000345.1 GCA_936942565.1 uncultured Caulobacter sp.
CCAGCCTTGGCCTGATGGATATCGACGCCGTCGAGGACGCCTGCGTCGCCCGCCAGCGCAAGGCCTATCCGGTCTATGACGAGGCCTATGCCGAGCACATCCGGATGATCCGTCTGGACCTGAAGATGCACTATCCAGGCCTGCATCTGGTCGGCCGCAATGGCATGCATCGCTACGGCGACCAGGACCGCGCGATGATGACCGGCGTGCTGACCGCCGAGAACATCATCGCCGGAGAGCGTCTGCACGATGTTTGGGAGGTCGACGAGAACGCCGCCTACGATCGCCCCGCGGTTCGTGTCGAGCGTCCCGCGCCGCGCAGGGCGGCGGCTTGAGCCAGCGCCTTAGGCGGTGATTCCCCGGGCGGGCGTCTGCTCCGTCTTTTGGCCGGTCAGCTGGTTGGCGGCCCAACAGGCGAGGCAAACGACCGCGTCCGCCAAGCCGGCCATCGCGGTCAGTACGAACACGCCCGAAATCACCACAACCGCCAACGCCAACATGAAAAACTCCCGCTTTTCATGACAAGCGGAGCAGGGCGTTTTCCGTTCCGGATGGTAGCGCTAAACCCGCAAAAAATCAGACAAATGGTTGACAACGTTGTCACGCTTCCAATGAATGGCGCGTCCGCGCAAAGACGGACTCACGAACATCGTCGCTTAGGGAGTGGTCCAGTGATTGCGGTGCTGAAGTACAATCTCGGAGGCGTTCGATGAGCGACGCCGCGATCGCCAAATCCCCGGCCAAGGGCGGGGTCTCCAAGCTGGCTGTCGTCTATGTGACGTGCCTGTTCTTCATCTGGGCGTTGGTCACCAACCTGCTCGACCCGCTGCTGAAGACCATGAAGACCGTCTTCACCCTCACGCCCGTCGAAGCCAGCCTGACCGGCTTCGCCTTCTTCATCGCCTATGGCGTCATGTCGATGCCGTCGGCCGCCTTCCTGTCCAAGTTCGGCTACGCCCGTTCCGTCATGGTCGGCCTGGGCGGCATCGTGCTGGGCTGCTTCATCGCCATCGCGGCCGCCAAGCTGCACACCTTCGCCCTGGTGCTGACGGCCCTGTTCGTCATGGCCTCGGGCATCACCCTGCTGCAGGTCGCGGCGAATCCGCTGATCGCTTCGATGGGGCGTCCCGAAGACAGCTCGTTCCGACTGAACCTGTCCCAGGCGTTCAATTCGCTGGGCGCGGCCTGTGGCCTCTGGTTCGGCGCGAACTTCCTGCTCAAGGGCCAGATCTTCGAGAAGGACATCACGATCACCGAGGCCATGCGCGAGCAGGCCCTGGGCTTCGTGTCCAACGTCTATTTCGTTATCGGCGCGGGTCTGGCCCTGTTCATCCTGGCCATCTTCTTCGTGCGTCGTCAGATCACCGAGGCGGCTCCGAAGACCGGCCACTTCGTCAATCCGCTGTCGGCCCTGTCGTCCAAGTGGGCGAACCTGGGCGCGATCGGCATCTTCCTCTATGTCGGCGCCGAGGTGGCGATCTCGCTGAACCTGCTGCTGTTCCTGGAGCAGACCCACATCCTGAACATCCCGGCCGAGCAGGCCGGCAAGATGACCACCTTCTACATGGTCTTCGCGATGATCGGCCGCTTCGCCGGTTCGGCCCTGCTGAAGTCGTTCAAGGACTACTGGCTGCTGACCGCCGTCGCCGTCGGCGCGATCGCCCTGAGCCTGGTCGTGATCTTCACCAAGGACATGGTCCCTAGCCCGCACGCCGGCGACCTGAACCTGCTGCTGGCCACCGTGCCGATGACCACGGGTCTTATCCCGGCGTTCGCGGCTCTGCTGATCGGCCTGTTCAACTCGATCATGTTCCCGACCATCTTCACCCTGACCCTGCAGCGCTCGTCGGCTCCGGCCTCGGCGACCTCGGGCCTGCTGTGCATGGCCATCGTCGGCGGCGCCTTCCTGCCGCTGGCCTTCGCCAAGATCGAGGAGATGACGGGTTCGAAGTCGCTGGCCTTCATCGCCCCGCTGGTCTGCTACGTCTACGTCCTGTGGTTCGCGTTGGTGTCCAAGAACGCCCCGACCCACGAGATCGAGGACGAAGGCGTCGCCGGCGGCCACTAGGCCCGACGAACCATCTCGAAAGAGCCCCGGAACGCTTCGGCTTTCCGGGGTTTCTTTTTGCGCGATCAGTTTTCCTGAAAGCGGCTTTTGAAAAAGCTCGGTCGTAATTCCCATCACCCGACACGACATTGGCGGGTGTTACGAACGAAGGAACGCGCATGGCCGCCGCCCAACCCAAGAGCAGCCGCTTCATCAGCGGTTTCGGCGTCCAGGTCCTGGTCGCCATGGCGCTCGGCCTGGGCCTTGGCCTTCTGGCCCGCCAGCTAGGACCGGCCGAAGGGCAGGGCGGCTACGCGCTCGCCGAGACCCTGCATCAGGTCGGCGCGATCTTCATCCAGCTTCTGCGCACTCTCGTGCCGCCGCTGGTCTTCACCGCCATCGTCGCCAGCATCGCCAACATCGCCCAATTGCAGAACGCCGCGCGCCTGGTCTGGCGCACGCTCTTCTGGTTCGCCGTCACGGCGCTGATCGCCGTGCTGATCGGCATCGCCTTGGGCCTGATCCTGCAGCCCGGTCTACACACCACGGTCGAGGCCGCCGCCGCCAAGGCGCCCAAGACACACGGCTCGTGGCTCGACTTCCTGACGGGCCTCGTGCCAGTCAACGTCCTGGGCCTGGCGGCCACGACCAAGATCAGCGACGCCGGCGTGGCCACGACCTCGCTGTCGTTCAACGTGCTGCAGATCGTCGTCATCTCGCTGGTGACGGGGGTGGCGGCCCTGAAGGTCGGCGAAGCCGGCGAGGCGTTCCTCAAGTTCAACGCCTCGGCGCTGGCGATCGTGCGCAAGGTGCTCTGGTGGGTGATCCGCCTGACCCCCATCGGCACCATCGGCCTGTTCGGCAACGCCGTGGCTCAGTACGGCTGGACCACGCTGGGCCAGCTGGGCGCCTTCACGGGCGCGATCTACATCGGCCTCGGCCTTGTGCTGCTGGTGGTCTATCCGACCATCCTGGCGCTGAACGGCCTGAACCCCATCAAGTTCTTCCAGGGCGCCTGGCCGGCGATCCAGCTGGGCTTTGTCTCGCGCTCGTCGGTGGGCACCCTGCCGGTGACCGAGGCGGTGACCGAGACCAGCCTGGGCGTGCCGCGCGCCTACGCCGCCTTCGCCGTGCCGCTGGGCTCGACGACCAAGATGGACGGCTGCGCGGCCATCTATCCGGCGATCTCGGCAATCTTCGTGGCGCAGTTCTTCGGCGTGCATCTAGCGCTGTCGGACTACTTCCTGATCGTCTTCGTCTCGGTGATCGGCTCGGCCGCGACCGCCGGTCTGACCGGCGCGACGGTGATGCTGACCTTGACCCTGTCGACCTTGGGTCTGCCCTTGGAAGGCGCGGGCCTGCTGCTGGCCATCGACCCGATCCTCGACATGGGCCGCACGGCCGTGAACGTCGCTGGCCAGGCCCTCGTGCCGACCATCGTTTCGAAGCGGGAAGGCATTCTCGACCTCGAGGTCTACAACGCCGCCCGCGTCCCCGCCGAGGCGGGGCTGATCGCCGCGGAATAGGTCTGACCGGTTGCGCCCAAAAGCTTTAGCGGCGAGTTTGCGCGCCTCGTAAAGCGTCCCCGGGGGATTCCATGGTTCTGAAGACGGCGAACGGCGGCCCGGAAGGGCCGAGCCGGCGTGGATTCCTGTCCGGCGCCGCCGCTCTCGCGGGTCTGGCCGTCGCCACGCCCCGCGCCTTCGCCCAGGCTTCCGACCGTATCGAGGCCTTGCTGGCCCAGATGACCATCGAGGAGAAGGCGGGCCAGCTCTCCTGTTTCGCCGACATGATCCGGCCGCCGATCGGCGACATGAACCCGCTGGTCAACCTGCGGAACGCCCAGACCCTGACCGCCGAGATCCAGGCGGGGCGCATCGGCGTCCTGATGAACGGCGTCGGCGCCCAGGCCGCGCTCGAGACGCAGAAGGCCGCCGTCGAGGGCTCGCGCCTGAAAATCCCGCTGCTGTTCGCCGCCGACGTGATCCACGGCTTCCGCACCGTGTTCCCGATCCCGCTGGCCGAGGCCGCCAGCTTCGACCCGCGACTGGCCGAGCGCACCGCCCGCGCGGCGGCGTCCGAGGCCACGGCGTCCGGCTTGCACTGGACTTTCGCGCCGATGGTCGACGTCGCTCGCGACCAGCGCTGGGGACGCGTGGCCGAGGGTTCGGGCGAGGATCCCTATCTGGGCGAGGTCATGGCCGCCGCCCGCGTCCGCGGCTTTCAGGGCAAGGACCTGAAGGCCGATGACAGCATGCTCGCCACGCCCAAGCACTTCGCCGCCTACGGCGCGGTGGCGGCGGGCCTTGAATACAATTCGGTCGAGCTGTCCGAGGCGACGCTCCGAGAAGTCCACCTGCCGCCTTTCCAGGCCGCGTTCGCCGCGGGCGCGATGACGGTGATGTCGGCCTTCAACGACGTGAACGGCGTCCCGTCCACCGCCAACAAGCGCCTGCTGACCGACGTGCTGCGCGGCGAGTGGGGCTTCAAGGGCGTCGTGATCTCCGACTACACCTCGGACCAGGAACTGGTGGCGCACGGCTTCGCCGTCGACGACCGCGACGCCGCGCGCCTGGCGATCCTGGCCGGCGTCGACATCAGCATGCAGAGCGGCCTCTATATCCGCTATCTGCCCGAGCTGGTCGCCTCGGGCGCCGTGCCCATGGCGGTGGTCGACGCCTCGGTGCGCCGGGTGCTGGCGTTGAAGGAGGCGATCGGCCTCTTCGATAATCCTTACCGCTCGCTGGACCCCGTCGCCGAACAGGCCCGCACCGCCACGCCGGCGATCCGCGCGCTGAGCCGTGAGGCGGGCGCCCGATCGATCGTATTGCTCAAGAACGACCAGGCTCTGCTGCCGCTGCCCAAGGCGGGCAAGCGCCTGGCCTTGATCGGCCCGTTCGCCGACGATCGCGACAATGTCCTCGGCGCCTGGGGCGGTTTCTTCGCCGACAAGTCCCTGAACGTCGACCTCGCGACCGGGCTGCGGGCCCAACTGGCCGATCCCGCCAGCCTCGTGGTCGAGCGCGGCTCCGACGTCGAGGCTCCGCTCGCGGGAGGGATCGAGCGGGCGGTCGCCGTCGCCCAGGCCGCCGACATCGTGCTGCTGGCCATCGGCGAGAGCGAAACCATGACCGGCGAGGCCAAGTCTCGCACCGACATCCGCATCCCCCCGGCCCAGCAGCGCCTGGCCGAGGCCATCGCCGCCACCGGCAAGCCGGTCGTCGTGCTGCTCCGTCATGGGCGCGCTCTCGCGCTGGAAGGCCCGGTTCGCGACGCGCCGGCCATCCTGGCGACTTGGTTCCTGGGCAGCGAGATGGGCCACGCCGTCGCCGACGTGCTGTTCGGCGCGGTCAATCCGTCGGGTCGCCTGCCGGTCAGCTTCCCGCTCGACAGCGGCCAGCAGCCGTTCTTCTACAACGGACGCACTACGGGCCGCCCCGCGCCGGCCGATCCGAACGCCCAAGAATACAAGTCGCGCTGGCGCTCGATCCGCAACGACGCCCTCTATCCGTTCGGCTTTGGCCTGGGTTACGCCCCCTTCACTGTAACTGACCTTCGCCTGAGCGCGGACAAACTGGACTGGAACGAGACGCTCCACGTCACCGCCAAGGTTCGCAACACGGGCTCCGTCCACGGCGAGCACGTGGTCCAGCTCTATATCCGCGACCGCGTCGCCAGCCGCACCCGTCCCGTGCGCGAGCTGAAGGGCTTCCAGCGCGTGTCTCTGGCGCCGGGCAATGAGCGCGAAGTCCGTTTCGAGCTGCGGCGCGAGAATCTGATGTTCGTCGGCGACAACGATTATTGGGTCGCCGAGCCCGGCCTGTTCGATCTTTGGCTAGCCAGCTGCGCGACCGACGGCTTGCCCGCCAGCTTCGAATTGCTGGCCCCCGCGGGGCGAAGCTCGAATCGCTAAACGTCCGATAGCGGGGCCGAAATGTGGCGACGCGCCCGCTGGACGGGTTGAGAGCGCCATCTTTTGGACGAAATTCGCCAAAGGCAGCAACTGGGTTCTGATGATCCAGGTGTTCAGCGGCGCGTTGTCTTTAAAGCCTTTTTTGAAATTCTCCAGCCTGGCGGACATCATTTCGAAGATTGACGATGCGTTACGGCGGGCTGCGTCGGCTTGTCTCGTTGAAAGGGTTTGGAAAGGAAATATGGTTACGAGTAAGCGGCCATAGTGAGGCTTGTTGCGAGGCGCTGCATTGGGGGCGTCTTGATTTGCTCTGTGACGCGCAAAAGGCGCGTCAGTCAGCAAGGATGGATTGAATGCCGATCTCGAGTCTCTCAACCGCCCAGATTTCGGCGCTCTCCGTCACCGCGATCCAGGGTCTCTCGACCACCGACATTCAGTCGCTGAGCGCCACGCAGGTCGCGGCTATCAGCGCGACCGGCATTGGCGCGCTGGCCAACACCCAGGTCGCCGCGCTGAGCACGACCCAGGTCAAGGCGCTCACCACAACCCAAATTCCGAAGTTCGCGACGTCGGTCACCTTTGACGTCACGCAGCTCCAGCAACTCTCCACGCAGCAGGTACAGGCTCTGACCTCGACCCAGCTGGCCTCGCTCGACACCTCACACATCGCTGTCATCAGCGCCACGCAGCTCGGCGCTCTTTCGTCCACGAACTTCTCGGTGCTGGGCGCCACCCAGATCGGCGCGTTGAGCACTACCCAGATCAAAGGGGTGACCGCTACCCAATTGGGCGGGCTGACGGCGACCGACATCGGCGAACTCGCGGGCACCCAGGTCGCGGCTATCGCCACCGATCGCCTGGCGGCGATCTCCTCGACGGGCGTCTCGGCGCTGAACACCACGCAGGTCGCGGCGCTCAGCACGACGCAGATCAGCTCGCTCAGCGTCACCCAGATCAAAGGACTGAACACGACCGACGTCGGCGAACTGTCAACCGCGCAGGTTGGCGCGCTGACCGCCGCCCAAATGGCCGCCATGGCTCCGGCTTCCCTGTCGGCGCTGAGCTCGACCCAAGTGGGCGCGCTGTCGACGACGCAAGTTCGCAGCATCACGCTGGACCAGATCAAGCAGCTGACCGCCACGGACATTGGCCAATTCGCCGGAACCCAGATCGCGGCGCTGACCGCGGCGCAGATCGGTGTTCTGGCCACGACCCAGACCGGGCAGCTGTCCACGACCCAGATGACCAGCCTGGCCACCACCCAGGTGGCCGCGCTGTCGACCTCGGCGTTCGCGTCTTTGAACGCCACGCAGGTGAGCGCGCTGGATAGCACTCAGACCAAGGCGCTGACGACGGCGCAGCTTGGCGCGCTGTCGACGACGGATATCGGCGAGCTGGCGACGACCCAGGTCTCGGCGCTGTCGACGGCCCAGCTGGCCTCGCTGTCCTCGAGCAACATCTCGGCGCTGACGGCGACGCAGGTGGGGGCGCTGGCGACCACGCAGGTCCAGGCGCTCACGGCTGGGCAGCTGAAGGGCCTGACGACGACGGATCTTGGCGAGCTGGCCACGACGCAGGTGTCGGCGCTGACGACGACGCAGCTGACGGCGCTGGGGAACTCCATCTCGGCGTTCAACGCCACCCAGACCGCGGCGCTGACGACGACCCAGGTCAAGGGCCTGACGAACGATCAGCTCAAGAACCTGACGACCACCGACATCGGTGAACTGACCACGACCCAGATCGGCGCGCTGAGCGCGGCGCAAATGGGCGCGCTGACCTCGACCAACGTCTCGGCGCTGTCGAGCACGCAGGTCGGAGCGCTGGCGACGACCCAGGTCTCGGCGCTGTCGACGGCGCAACTGAGCGGCCTGTCGGTGACGGACGTCGGCGAGCTGTCGAGCGCCCAGGTTGGGGCGCTGACGGCGCTGCAGATCTCGTCGCTGGCCGGCACGCAGGTGCAGCAGCTGTCGACGACCCAGATCGGCGGCCTGTCCTCGACCCAGGTCGGGTCGATCAACACCACCAACATCAAGCTGCTGAACACCACGCAGATCGGCGCGCTGAACACCACCCAGGTCAAGGGTCTGACGACGGCCCAGATGGGCGCGCTGACGACGACCAATGTCGGGGCCCTGGCCACGACCCAGGTCTCGGCGCTGTCGAACGCCCAGGTGGCGGCTGTCAACGCGACCAGCTTCTCGGCTCTGAACGCCACCCAGGTTGGGGCGCTGACGACCACGCAGGTGGGGGCTCTGACGGCGTCGCAGCTGAAGGGCCTGACGACGACCGACGTCGGCGAACTGGCCACGACCCAGGTCGCGGCCCTGTCGACGGCGCAGATCCAGGCCTTGACGACGACGGGCCTCTCGGCGCTGAACGCCACCCAGGTCAAGTCGCTGGCGACCACGCAGGTCCAGGCGCTGACGGCCGATCAGATCAAGAACCTGACGACGACGGACATCGGCGAGCTGGCCACGACCCAGGTGGCGGCGCTGACCACGGCGCAGGTCGCGGGGCTGACGACGACGGCGTTCTCGGCGCTGAACGCCACCCAGGTGGGCGCGCTGACGACGACCCAGGTCAAGGTGCTGACCAACGATCAGATCAAGAACCTGTCGACCACGGATATCGGTGAGCTGGCCGCCACCCAACTCGGCGCGCTGAGCGGCGCGCAGCTGGGCTTGCTGGCCACGACCCAGGCCGCGCAGCTTTCGACCACCCAATTGGCGGGGCTGAGCGGGACCCAGGTCGGAGCTTTGTCGACCTCGGCCTTCTCGGCGCTGAACGCCACGCAGGTGGGATCGCTGAGCACCACCCAGATCAAGGCGCTGACGACGGCGCAGCTTGGCGCGCTGTCGACGACGGACATCGGCGAGCTGGCGACGACCCAGGTCTCGGCGCTGTCGACGGCCCAGCTGGCCTCGCTGTCCTCGAGCAACATCTCGGCGCTGACGGCGACGCAGGTGGGGGCGCTGGCGACCACGCAGGTCCAGGCGCTCACGGCTGGGCAGCTGAAGGGCCTGACGACGACGGATCTTGGCGAGCTGGCCACGACGCAGGTGTCGGCGCTGACGACGACGCAGCTGACGGCGCTGGGGAACTCCATCTCGGCGTTCAACGCCACCCAGACCGCGGCGCTGACGACGACCCAGGTCAAGGGCCTGACGAACGATCAGCTCAAGAACCTGACGACCACCGACATCGGTGAACTGACCACGACCCAGATCGGCGCGCTGAGCGCGGCGCAAATGGGCGCGCTGACCTCGACCAACGTCTCGGCGCTGTCGAGCACGCAGGTCGGAGCGCTGGCGACGACCCAGGTCTCGGCGCTGTCGACGGCGCAACTGAGCGGCCTGTCGGTGACGGACGTCGGCGAGCTGTCGAGCGCCCAGGTTGGGGCGCTGACGGCGCTGCAGATCTCGTCGCTGGCCGGCACGCAGGTGCAGCAGCTGTCGACGACCCAGATCGGCGGCCTGTCCTCGACCCAGGTCGGGTCGATCAACACCACCAACATCAAGCTGCTGAACACCACGCAGATCGGCGCGCTGAACACCACCCAGGTCAAGGGTCTGACGACGGCCCAGATGGGCTTGCTGACGACGACCAATGTCGGGGCCCTGGCCACGACCCAGGTCTCGGCCTTGACCTCGACCCAGCTGGCGGCTGTCAGCTCGACCAGCTTCTCGGCGCTGAACGCCACCCAAGTGGGCGTTCTGGCCGACACGCACATCAAGGCGCTGACGGCCTCGCACATGAAGGGCCTGTCGACGACCGACATGGGTGAACTGTCGACCACCCAGCTGGCGACCCTGTCGGTGGCGCAGCTAACCTCGCTGACGCCCACCAACGTCTCGGCGCTGAGCGCCACCCAGACCGCGGCGCTGACGACGACGCAGATCAAGGGCCTGACGAACACGCAGCTGAAGGGGCTGACGACGACCGACATCGGCGAGCTGGCCACGACCCAGGTCGAGGCCCTGACCACGGCGCAGGTCGGCCAGCTGGCCACGACCCAGGCCGCGCAGCTGTCGACCACCCAGCTGGGAGCCCTCAGCGCGACCCAGCTTGGATCGCTGACGACCTCGGCCTTCTCGGCGCTGAACGCCACGCAAGTGGGCGCGCTGACGACCACCCAGGTGGGCATGCTGCAGGCCAGCCAAATTCCCGGGTTGACCACGACCCAGCTGGACTTCTTGTCGACGACGAACATCGAGGCGATGAGCACCACCCAGGCCAACGCCCTGACCGTCACTCAGGTGCAGAGCCTGAGCGGCGCTCAAGTCGACTCGTACACGAAGGCCGTCTAGTCCAGGTCTTCACCGCCCGCGTCCTCGGACGCGGGCGGCGGGCGCCGCCTCTGGCCCATTGGTCGAGGTTCCCACCCCATGCCATGATCGCGTTCGGCCGACTCGCGCGCCGACCTCGCCGCGTCGCGTCCGCCGCCTAACGGTTTCAGGAAGACAATGGCCGACGTCGATACTTTGGACCTGCTGAGCAAGCTGACCGCCGATGGGTTCTCGCTTGGCGAACTGATCGCCATCACCGCCGCCATGGCCGACGAACCGGCGCTGGCCAGCCAAGCCTACAAGGTTTGGATCCAGTTCAACCCCCAGCATCCGCAGCTGAGCGTCGCGCATTTCAACCGCTCGGTGCTGCAGGGTGCCTTGGGCGATCCGGCCGGCGCGGGAGCGTCGCTGGAGGCGGCGATCGCGCTCAACCTCGATTTCCTGCCCGCCTACGTGAATCTCGGAGGGCTTCAGGAACGCGCGGGACTGATCGACCTCGCCATCGCCACCTGGGAGGCGGGCGCCAACCGGCCGGCGGTTCCCAGCGGCATGAGCGCCGGCTACGCCCTGACCTGCCTGAAGCAGATCGCCCGCGTCCTCAGCGAGGCCCATCAGCCCGCCCGCGCGGAGATGGCGTTGCAGCGCGCCGCCGATCTCGACCCGCAAGCGATGGACGTGCTGGGCCAGCTGGTGGCCGTGCGGATGTCGCAATGCAAGTGGCCCGTGCTGCAGCCCAATGAGCGCGTCAGCCGGCGGAGTCTGCTGTCCGGGGTCAATCCGCTGTCGATCGCGGCCCTGACCGACGATCCCTTTCTGCAACTGGGCGCCGCCAATCGCTTCACCGAGCGCGAGGCGCAGGCCACGCCCGAGCAAATCCGCGCCGATCGCAGGGACGCGCCGATCGACCTCGCCGGCCGCCGCCCGCGCATCGGCTACATCTCCTCGGACCTGCGCGATCACGCCGTCGGCTATCTGATGGCCGAACTGTTCGAGGTTCACGACCGGGAAAAGCTCGAGGTCTTCGCCTACTACTGCGGCCCGGAGTCCAGCGACGGCCTGAACACCCGGATCCGCGCCGCGGTCGAGCATTTCACCGATATCCGTCCCTTGACCGATGACGAGGCCGCCCAGCGCATCGCCGAGGATGGGATCGACATCCTGGTCGACGTCAATGGCCACACCCGCGACGCCCGCACCGCGGTGTTCGCGCGGCGTCCCGCGCCCATTCTGGTCAACTGGCTAGGCTACCCCGGCACGATGGGCAGCGACTATCACCACTACATCATCGGGGACGATTGGATCATCCCGCCGGGGATGGAGCGCTACTACTCCGAGGCTGTCCGCCGGATCCCCTGCTACCAGCCCAACGATCGTCGCCGCGGCGTGGCGGAAAGCTGCCCGACCCGCGCGGAGGCAGGCCTACCCGAGGACGCCTTCGTCTTTTGCTGCTTCAACGGCACGCAAAAGATCACCTCGCACGTCTTCGATCGCTGGGCGGAGATCCTGAAGCGCACGCCTGGCAGCGTGCTGTGGCTGCTGGACAGCAATCCGGAGACGAACGCCCGTCTGCGCGATGCCGCCGAGGCCCGGGGCGTGGACCGCACACGCTTGGTCTTCGCGCCGAAGATGCCGAACGCTCACCACCTGGCCCGCTATCAACTGGCGGATCTGTTCCTCGACACGACGCCCTATGGCGCGCACACCACGGCGTCCGACGCCCTCTGGATGGCCGTGCCGGT
>CAKZJK010000346.1 GCA_936942565.1 uncultured Caulobacter sp.
TTTTATAGCACTACCTCTCATATTGTGGAACGCAAGGCAAGCGGGCGCGCGGCGACTCTCCTCGCCGACAAGCCAGGTGAACCGATAGCGTGTCATAGGTTGTGTTGGGGAGGTAGGCGCGGCCAAACCGCGCCGAGTCTTGTCGAAATGTTCGACGGGCGAGCCTTCCTTGTCTCGGGTGTCGTCTAGGGCGACCACCCAATAGGTTGGAGCCTCGTCGTCCATGGCGTTCCCCGTCATCAAACACGTCCGCGCCTTCGTCGTCCGAGGGGGCGGCGCCGACTACCATGATCAGGGCGCGGGTCACTGGATCGACGACCACATCGCCACGCCGATGTCGCGCTATCCCGAGTACCGCCAGAGCCGCCAGAGCTTCGGCATCAATGTCCTGGGCACGCTGGTGGTCGAGATCGAGGCCGCCGACGGCACGATCGGCTTCGCGGTGACCACCGGCGGCGAACCCGCCGCCTATATCGTCGAAAAGCATCTCTCCCGCTTCCTGGAAGGCCGCGACCCGACCGAGGTCGAGAAGATCTGGGACCAGATGTACTTCTCGACCCAGTACTACGGCCGCAAGGGTCTGGTGGTGAACGCCATCTCCGGCGTCGACCTGGCGCTCTACGACCTCTTGGGCAAGCTGCGACAAGAGCCGGTCTACGCCCTGCTGGGCGGCAAGGTCCGCGACGAGCTGACCTTCTACGCCACGGGCGCGCGCCCGGACCTGGCCAAGCAGATGGGCTTCATCGGCGGCAAGATGCCCCTGCACCACGGCCCAGCCGAGGGCGAGGAAGGCCTGCGCAAGAACATCGAAGAGCTGGCCACGATGCGCGAGCGTTGCGGCGAGGACTTCTGGCTGATGTTCGACTGCTGGATGTCGCTGGATCTCAACTACGCCACCAAGCTGGCCCACAAGGCCCATGAGTATGGCCTGAAGTGGATCGAGGAGGCGCTGAGCCCCGACGACTACTGGGGCTATCGCGACCTGAAGAAGAACGCGCCCAAGGGCATGCTGGTCACCACCGGCGAGCACGAGGCCACGCGCTGGGGCTTCCGCATGCTGCTCGAGATGGAGTGCTGCGACATCATCCAGCCGGACGTGGGCTGGTGCGGCGGCGTCACCGAGCTGATCAAGATCGCTAACCTGGCCGACAGCAAGGGCGTGATGATGATCCCGCACGGCTCGTCCGTGTACAGCTATCACTTCGTCATCACGCGCCATAACAGCCCGTTCGCCGAGTTCCTGATGATGGCCCCGAAGGCCGACGAGGTGGTGCCGATGTTCCACCCGCAGCTGATCGGCGAACCCGTGCCTGTGAACGGCAAGCTCAAGCTCTCCGACGCGCCGGGCTTCGGCGTCGAACTCAATCGCGAGGTCGGTCTGCACCGGCCTTACGTCCGCTAGTCCTCCCTGAAGGCACAGAACGTATGAAACTGCTCCGTTACGGCCCCAAAGGCGCCGAGAAGCCAGGCCTCCTCGACGCCGACGGCAAGATCCGCGACCTGTCGGCCCACGTGCTCGACATCACCGGCGCCCAACTGTCGCCCGCCAGCCTGAACGCCCTGGCGGCGATCGACCCCGCCACCCTCCCCGTCGTCGAGGGCGCGCCCCGCTACGGCTGCCCGGTCGCGGGCGTCAGCAAGTTCATCGCCGTCGGCCTGAACTTCGCCGACCACGCCGCCGAGTCGAACCTGCCGATTCCGGAAGAGCCGGTGATCTTCACCAAAGCGGTCAGCTGCATCCAGGGACCGAACGACCCGGTCATGCTGCCCAAGGGCTCGCTGAAGACCGACTGGGAAGTCGAGCTGGGCGTCGTGATCGGTTCACGCGCCCGCTATGTCTCGGAAGCCGAAGCCCTCGGCTATGTGGCCGGCTACGTGCTGATCAACGACGTCTCCGAACGCGCCTTCCAGATCGAGCGCGGCGGCACCTGGGACAAGGGTAAGGGCTGCGATACCTTCGGCCCCATCGGCCCCTGGCTGGTGACCTCCGACGAGGTTGGCGACCCGCAGAACCTGGGCATGTGGCTGGAGGTCAACGGCCAGCGCAAACAGGACGGCTCGTCCAAGACCATGATCTTCCCGATCAGCAAGCTGGTCTCGTACATCAGCGAGTTCATGACTCTCGAGCCTGGTGATCTCATCACCACCGGCACCCCGCCGGGCGTCGGCATGGGCCAGAAGCCCGATCCCGTTTATCTGAAGGCCGGCGACGAGATGCGCCTCGGCATCGAGAAGCTGGGCGAACAGCGCCAGATCGTCGTCTCCTGGACCAAGGAAGGCGTCGCGTGAGTAACGTCTACGCCAATCGTTTTTCCGGGCGCACGGCGGTCATCACCGGCGGCGCCTCGGGCCTGGGCAAGGCGGTCGCCGCGCGCATCGTCGCAGAAGGTGGCAAGGTCTCGCTCTGGGACCTGGACGCGGATGGTCTGAAGGCCGCCGCGGCCGAGGTCGGCGCGAGCCATACCGCAGCGCTCGATGTCTCCGATGAAGCCGCCGTCCTGGCCGCCGCCAAGGCCGCCCACGCCGCGCTCGACCGCATCGATATCCTGGTCGCCTCGGCCGGCATCACCGGCGCGACGGCCACCGTGTACGAGTATCCGACCGACAGCTGGAAGCGGGTGTTCGACATCAACGTCAACGGCGTCTTCTACTGCTGCAAGGCCGTGGTGCCGTTCATGCTGGAAGGCGGCTATGGCCGCATCGTCAACGTCGCCTCGGTGGCCGGCAAGGAAGGCAATCCCAACGCCGGCGCCTATTCGGCGTCCAAGGCGGCGGTTATCGGCCTGACCAAGTCGCTTGGCAAGGAACTGGCCACCAAGGGCGTGATCGCCAACAGCCTCACCCCCGCCACCTTCGAGAGCCCGATCCTGGAGCAGCTGCCGCCGAGCCAGGTCGAGTACATGAAGGGCAAGATCCCGATGGGCCGCCTGGGCGAAGTCCACGAGAGCGCCGCCATGGTCTGCTTCATGGCGTCGGAGGAGTGCAGCTTCACCACCGCCGCGACCTTCGACACCTCCGGTGGCCGGACTACGTTCTAAAGGGAATCTGGAGCCATGGCGTACACGGGCCCCATCGTCGATCCCCACATGCATCTGTGGGACCTCGATCGGCACTACTACGCCTGGCTTCAGGACACGCCGCTGCCGAACAACCCGGCCGGCGACATGACGCCGATCGCCTACAAGTCCTACCGCCTCGACGACTACCTGGCCGACGCCAAGGGCTGGAACGTCGTCGAGGTCGTGCACGTCGAATGCGGCCTGCCGCCCAAGGACCAACTGTCGGAGACCGGCTGGCTGCAATCGATCGCCGACCAGCGAGGCGTGATCGGCGGCATCGTCGCCGGGGCCAATCTCGACGATCCTGGCGTCGAGGCGATGCTGGCCGCGCACGCGGCGCGGCGGAACGTCCGGGGGATCCGCCAGATCGTCAATTGGCACCAGGACCCGGCCAAGACCTATGGCCCGACCGACAAACTGCTCGACGCCCAGTGGCGCGAGGGTTTCGCGCTGCTGGCCAAGTACGATTTGTCTTTCGATCTGCAGCTCTATCCCTCGCAGATGGCAGTGGCCGCCGAGTTGGCCGACGCCCATCCGGACATTCCGCTGATCATCAATCACGCGGGCATGCCGACGGATCGCGACGACGCCGGGCTCGCCGCCTGGCGCGAGGGCCTGGCCGCGCTGGCCGCGCGTCCCAATGTCAGCTGCAAGATCTCAGGTCTGGCGATGATCGACCGGACCTGGACCATCGAGAGCCTCAAGCCCTTCGTCCTGCGGGTGATCGAGACCTTCGGCGTCGAGCGCTGCATGTTCGCGAGCAACTTCCCGGTCGAGAAGGTGCACGGAAGCTTCGGCGCCTTCTACGCGGCCTACGACGCGATCACGGCCCGCTTCGGCGACGACGAGCGCGAGACCCTATTCGCCGGCGCCGCGCGGCGGATCTACCGACTACCGAACTGAAAAGAACAAGAACGATCCGGGAGGACGACATGAGCACGACCACGGAAAGCCGCCCCCTCGCCTTCCGCATGCAGCTGAAGCCCGGTGTCGCGGCCGAGTACGAACGTCGCCATGACGAACTCTGGCCCGATCTCGCCGAGGCCCTGCGCGAAGCTGGCATCCACGACTACTCCATCTTCCTGGACGAGGAGACCATGAGCCTCTTCGCCGTGCTTCGCCTGCGTCCGGACCACGACAAGGACGCCCTGCCGCTGAAGCCGGTGATGAAGCGCTGGTGGGACTACATGGCCGACCTGATGGCCGTGCACCCGGACAACAAGCCCGTCGAGTGGCCGCTGAAGCCCGTCTTCTACTTCGAGGGCTGAGGCATGCGCTCGCCCTTCATGCTTGGCCTTACGGCGGCGCTGCTGGCCACCAGCGCGCCCATCCATTCATTCGGCGCCGAGCCCGTTCGCTACACGATGACGGCGTTCACCAACGCCAGCCAGTCGAACATGAGCGTGTACGACTCGGCGGACGGAACGCGTTTTTCGCTGAAGAAGCCCCTGGCCTATACGCCGCCCAAGGGCCTCATCCGCGATCCCAGCGTGATGAAGCACACCGACGGCTGGTACTACGTCGCCTACACCACCGGCTGGTCCGGCGACACGATCGGCCTGGCCCGCAGCCAGGACCTCTCGGACTGGACCTTCCTGCGCGACGTGGAGATCGAGGTTTCCGGCGCCACCAACAGCTGGGCGCCGGAATGGTTCGTCGACGAGGACGGCTCTGTGAGCCTGATCCTGTCGGTCTCGACCACGGGCATCGCCGGCCAGTTCCAGCCGTACCGGATCACCGCTGGCGACAAGTCCCTGGCGACCTGGAGCGCGCCGAAGCCGCTGGCGGGCCTGGGTCCGAACTTCATCGACACCTTCGTGGTGCGCGAGGGCAGCCTCTATCAGGCCTTCGCCAAGAACGAGACCAGCAAGTACATCGAGCTCTGGACGGCGCCGTCGCTGGACGGGCCCTGGCAGCCCAAGGGGACCGGCGACTGGGCCGGCTGGGGCCGCTTCCTCGAAGGTCCCGCCATGGCCCGCGCGCCCGATGGCGGCTGGCGCATCTATTTGGACGAGTACATGTCCAAGCGCTACTGGTACTCGGACAGCAAGGACGGCTTCCGCACCTGGACGCCGAAGACCGAACTGCCCGAGCTGTCCGGCACGGTCCGCCACTTCACCGTGCTGAAGGAAGGTGGCGACAAGGCCGTCGCGGCCAAGCCGGCGCAAGCGCACAAGATCACCTGGGACAAGTACTCGCTGCTGGTCGACGGCCAGCGGATGTTCTCGTGGGGCGGCGAGTTCCATCCCTTCCGCGTGCCCAGTCCCGATCTCTGGCGCGACATCCTCCAGAAGATGAAGGCCAGCGGCTACAACACGGTCGCGATCTATTTCGACTGGGGCTACCACTCGCCCAAGCAGGGGGTCTACGACTTCCAGGGCGTGCGTGACATGGATCGCGTGCTGACCATGGCCAAGGAAGAGGGCCTCTACGTCATCACCCGCGCCGGGCCCTACGTGAACGCCGAGCTGACGCGCGGTGGCTTCCCGGGCTGGCTGGTCAACCAGCAGGCCCGCGCCCGCACGGACGCGCCGGAATACATCACGGCCGCCGACGAGTGGCTGACCCAGATCAACGCCGTCATCGCCCGCCACCAGCTGACCACCGGCCAGGGCACGGTCATCGCCCACCAGATCGAGAACGAGCTCGACGTCGTCGGCGCGCCGCAGCAGCGCTACATGCAGTGGCTGGCCGACAAGGCCAAGGCGGACGGGATCACGGTTCCGATCTTCCATAACGACAAGGGCCGTAACGGCTATTGGGTCCCCAAGGGCTCGAACGTTCCGGGGACGGTCGAGGGGCCGAACGACCTCTACGCCTTCGACGGTTATCCGGGCGGCAGTTGCAAGGTCGACTCCACGCCCTCCAGCCCCGGCGTCGCGCCGGACTGGGGGATCTACGGCACGGGCGGCGCCAAGGGCGGGGCTTCGGCCAGCCCGAAAACGCCAGGCTTCCTAGCCGAGTTCGGCGGCGGCTGGTTCGACTACTGGGGCAGCAACGGCGACTATGACTGCACCGCGATCCATCGCGGCGTCGGCTATCAGCGGGTGTTCTACGGAACCAACATCGCCAATGGCCTGACGCTGCAGAGCTTCTACATGACCTATGGCGGGACCAGCTGGGGCTGGCTGCCGGCCCCGGTGGTGTTCACGTCCTACGACTACGGCTCGGCCATCGACGAGGCCAGGGGCCTCCGCGACAAGGCGCGGGTCATGAAGCAGATGGGCGAGTTCATCGCCGCCGTTCCCGACCTCACCCGCATGGACAGGGGCGAGGCGGTCGTTCCGTCGAACGACAAGGTTCGCGTCTATCACAACGCCAACGCCGAGACGGGAAGCCACCTTTATGTGGTGGTCCACAATCCCAGCAGCGGGACCGGCGACGAGGCCTTCACCTTCACGGTAAAGACGCGCGACGGCGAGTACGTGGTTCCCAGCCGGATCAAGGGCCAGGACAGCAAGATGCTGATGGCCAGCTATGACCTCGGCGGCCAGCGGCTGGTCTATTCGACGTCCGAGATCCAGACGCACCTCAAGTGGAACGACGGCGATCTAGCGCTGCTCTACGGCCGCGCCGGCGAGGCGGGCGAGACAGTGCTGCGCTACGTCAGCGCGCCGAAGGTCGAGGTGATCGAGGGCGACGTGTCCTCGAGCTTCGACGCGGCCAAGGGCGACCTGAAGCTTACCTACGCCCATAAAGGCTTGGCCCGCGTGCGGATCACCGGCGGCGGTCGCCCGTCCCTCACCCTGCTTATCGCGGACGCCGAGACGGGGCAGACCTTCTGGCGGCGTGACGACGTGTTGGTGCGCGGTCCGGGTCTGGTGCGCGGCGCCCCGATCAAGGGCGGCGTCCTGAGCCTTACCGGCGACACCGAGACCGATAGCCCGCTAGAGGTCTTCGCGCCCAAGGCCGTGACCTCGGTCCGCTGGAACGGCGCCAAGGTCGCGGCGAAGGCGACCACTTCCGGTAGCCTGCTGGCCGACAACTCGCTGGCCGGCCCGGCGGCCATCACCCTGCCCGATCTGGCCAAGCTCGATTGGAAGACCGCCGCCGGCTCGCCGGAAGCCGATCCCAAGTTCGACGACAGCGCTTGGATGAAGACCGAGGGGCGGCGCAGCGCCTCAACCGTGCGCGGCCCCACGGGCCAGCCGGCGCTCGACATGAGCACCTATGGCTTCCACAACGGCGACGTCTGGTACCGGGGTCGCTATCAGGGCCGGGCCGAGATCGACACCCTGACCCTGCACTACGGCGCCGGCGGCGCGGGCATGCTGCAGGTGTGGCTGGACGGCAAGTTCCTGGGCCAGCACGAACTGGACGGCGGCCTGCCGCGTCCGATCACCACGGGCGTCGCGACCTTCCAGATCCCCGCCGAGCTGCGCGGAACCGGCGAGCACGTGCTGTCGGTCATGGTCCGCAACAACGGCCACAACTGGGACCTCGACGCCGACGACTTCCACAAGGAGGCGCGCGGCCTGGTCTCGGCCTCGCTGTCGGGTCCCGGGACCTACAGCTTCGCCGTGCCGATCACCTGGAAGATCCAAGGCAACAAGGGTGGCGAGGATATCGCCGATCCGGTGCGCGGCTCGCTGAATAACGGCGGCCAGTATGGCGAGCGCGAAGGCTGGCACTTGCCGGGCTTCCCGGACGCGGCATGGTCCAAGGCCGACATGGCGGCGACCCAGCCCTACGCCGGAACGACCTGGTATCGGACCAGCTTCGACCTTTCCCTGCCCAAGGACCACGACGTGACCATGGGCCTGACGATCGGCGACGCCGACAAGCCCCGCTCGCCGAACAAGCGCTACCGCGTGCTGATCTTCGTCAATGGCTGGAACATGGGCCAGTTCATCGCCCATGTCGGCCCGCAGCGGACCTTCGTCCTGCCAACTGGCATCATCGATCCGCGAGGCAAGAACACCATCGCCTTGGCGGTCACCAGCGACGGCGCGCCCGGCGACGCGCTGGAGTCCGTCAAGCTCGTCAACCTGCGCACGGTGCGCGGTGGTCTTCCGATCGCCCGCGTCACCGCGCCCGATTTCAAACCCTAAAGATCGGCGCTCCCCCGCCGACTGATACTGGAGACACCCGTGCCCAATCTCGCCCATGGCCTCGAGGCCAAGGACATCAAGGCCAAGATCGCCGCCCTGATCAGCAACCTGGTCGACATCACCGACGAGACCGGCGAGTTCTTGCTGCGTCTCGACGACGGCCGGGTGATCGACACAAAGGGCTGGAACGACTGGGAATGGACCCACGGCGTCGGTCTCTACGGCCTGTGGAAGCAGTACGAGATGCACGGCGACGAGCGCGCGTTCGACATCATGACCCAGTGGTTCGCCGACCGCTTCGAGGCCGGCACCCCGACCAAGAACATCAACACGGTCTCGCCGTTCCTGACCCTGGCCTATCTGTATGAGGCCACCGGCGACCACACCTACATCCCCTATCTCGAGACCTGGGCCGACTACGTCATGTACGAGGGTCCGCGCACCGAGGAAGGCGGCTTCCAGCATATCGTCTTCAATAGCGAGAACCCACAGCAGCTGTGGGACGACACGCTGATGATGAGCGTGCTGCCGCTGGCCAAGATCGGCCTGCTGCTCGACCGCCCCGACTTCGTCGAGGAGGCCAAGCGCCAGTTCATGGTCCACATCAAGTATCTGGCCGATCGCAAGACCGGCCTGTGGTTCCATGGCTGGACCTTCCTGGGCCGCCACAACTTCGCCGACGCCCTGTGGGCGCGCGGGAACTGCTGGGTGACGATCGCCATCCCGGAGTTCATCGAGCTACTAGACCTCAAGCCGGGCGATGGCCTGCGCGCCTTCCTCATCGACGCGCTGGAAGCCCAGATCAAAGCGTTGACGCAGTTCCAGGACCAGGAGACGGGCCTGTGGCATACGATCATCAACGACAAGACCTCGTACCTCGAAGCCTCGGCCACCGCCGGCTTCGCCTACGGCATCCTGAAGGCCGTGCGTAAGCGCTACATCGGCAAGGAATACGAGGCCGTCGCAATCCGCGCGATCAAGGGCGTGCTGGCCAATATCGACGACAAGGGCGAGTTGCAGCAGGTCTCGTTCGGCACGCCGGTGTTCGACACGATCCAGGGCTACAAGGACATCCCGCTGACCTCGATGCCCTATGGCCAGTCCCTGGCCATGCTGGCGCTGGGCGAGTTCCAGCGCGCCTTCATCTAGGCCCCGCAAGCCTTTGTATCGATTACGGTCCAGCCCTCGCGGCTGGACCGATGGGGCGGCAAGACCCCCTGAACGGGAATGAAACGCACATGGCCAGCTCGGACGCGCGCAAGCCTACCTGGATCAACTACTGGGGCTGGGGATCGGGCGACATGCTCGGAGCCGGCGCGCAGGCGGTGATCACCGGCTGGCTGGCCTATTTCTTCATCACCTTCTGCGGGCTGTCGCCGGTCGAAACCGGCCTGATCCTGGGCCTGCCGCGCCTCTTGGAGGCCATCACCTGCCCGCTGATCGGCTACATCTCCGACAACCTTCGCCACACGTGGGTGGGCCGGAAAATCGGGCGGCGGAAGATCTTCCTGATCATCACGATCCCGCTGCTGCCGGCCTTCGCACTGATCTTCGTGACAGGCCAGACCTTCGCCTACTACCTGACGACCTTCATCTTCTTCGAGTTCGTCTACACGATGTTCCTGATCCCGTGGGAAACCCTCGCGGCGGAAATGACCAAGGACTACAAGGAGAAGGCCAAGTTCGCGGGCGCGCGCATGCTGGTCGCCCAGAGCTCGGCGATCCTGGCCTCGTACCTGCCCACGCTCATCATCAATCACTTCGGCGGCAAGGACTCGCCGAACACCTTCCTGATCATGGCGGCGATCTTCGGCGTGCTGTTCAGCCTGGTCGTGACCCTGGTGATCCTGCTCTCGTGGGAGCGGCCCTACACCGAGGACGAAAAGCTGATCCGCCCCGAGCCGATGGACTGGAGCAAGGCGGCCATGATCCCGGTCAACATGTTCCGGGATCTGTTCTCGACCCTGAAGATCAAGGCCTTCCGCCAGCATCTGTCGCTGTATCTGGGCGGCTATATCAGCCAGGACATCTTCAACACCGCCTTTCCGCTGTTCGTGGCGACGGTGATGGTCGGCTCGACCCTGATCATCTCGCAGCTGATGACCACCATGTACGTGGCCCAGCTGATCTCGGTGATGATCGCCATCCGGGTGATCATCCGCACGGGCCCCGTGGTCGCCTACCGCATGGCCATCACCAGCGTCGGCGCGGCCCTGCTGCTGTTCCTGGCCTTCTACCTGACCCGTCCGGCGGGCTTCGCCGACGGCGTCGCGGCCCTGAACGGCAACATCTTCAACCTGGCTTCGAGCCCGGCGGTTCTGTTCTGGCTGTTCGTCCCGATCATCCTGGCGGGCCTCGGTCGCGGCACGCTGAACTTCGTGCCTTGGGGCGTCTACAACTATCTGCCCGACGTCGACGAGGCGGTCACGGGCCAGCGGCGCGAAGGCATCTTCGCCGGCGTCATGACCCTGACCCGCAAGGTCGCCCAGTCCGGCGCGATCCTGCTGACCACCAGCCTGATCGGCCTGGGCGGCTTCGTCTCCGCGCCCAAGGGCCAGCCCTTGGCCCAACAGACGCCGGAGGCGATCCAGGCCCTCGTGCTCGTGATGGTCGGCGGTCCGCTCTTGGTGATGATCGCCGGCATGTTGATCTCCTGGCGCTTCCGGCTGAACGCCCGCACCCACGAGGTGCTGGTCCACGAGGTCGAGCGCCTGCGCGCCGGCGCGACCGAAGCCGAAACACCGGAGTCCAAGCAGATCGTCGAGGATCTGACCGGCTGGAAGTGGGAGCGGCTCTGGGGACGGGGCTGAGGCGCTACAGCCAGCCGTTGGAGCGCGCGATCCGACCGGCTTCGACCCGATTGGCGGCGCCCAGCTTCTGGGCCGCTTCCGACAGGTAGTTGCGGACGGTGCCCGGCGAGAGATCCAGGACCTCGGCGATGTCCTTGTTCGACCGCCCCTCCTCCGCCAGGCGCAGGATCGCGCGTTCGCGGTCCGTCAGCGGGTCGGGTTCGGCGTCCCAGATGGCCTCGGAAAGCTCCGGCGCGATGGCGCGACCGCCGGCGGCGATCGTCCGGACGGCGGCGGCCAGGACCGTGCTGGGTCCGTCCTTCAGCAGATAGCCCTTCACCCCGGCGTCCATGGCCCGGCGCAGATAGCCTGGGCGCCCGAAAGTGGTGACGATCAGGACGCGGGTCGGCGCGCCCTCCGCCTTCAGGCGGGTCGCCACGTCGATGCCGGTCAGATAGGGCATCTCGATATCGGAGATCAGCAGGTCCGGCTTCTCGGACCGCACCAGCTCAAGCGCCTCGGCGCCGTCCGCCGCGCGCCCGACGACCTTGATGTCTCCATCCAGCTCCAACAGCGCGCTGAGCGCGCCCAGCACCATCTTCTGGTCTTCGGCGATGACGACGCGGATCATGTTCTACCCAATCGCTCGAGCCAGCGGCGCGATGGCGACCAATCGCGCGCCGTCCTTGCCCGACTTGATCTGAAGCGCGCCGCCGATGGCCGAAAGCCGCGCGCGCATCCCCTTGAGGCCCGAACCCTCGACCAGCCGGCCGCCCTTGCCATTGTCGGCGACGGAGAGGACCAACTCGGCCTTCCGCGTCTCGACCCGGATCTCGCAGCGGCTGGCGTTGGCGTGACGGATGACGTTGGTCACCGCCTCGCGCAGCGCCATGGCCAGAACGGCCTCCTGGCCAGGATAGCCCTCGACGATCTGGGCCTGGACGTCGGCCTCGACGCTGGCCGAGGCCAGGGCGTGACGCGCCCGGTCGAGCTCGGTGGTCAGAGAGGCGCCCTTCATGCCGACGACGGCGGTACGAACCTCGGCGAGCGCCTCGCGGGCTGCGGCGGCGACCGCCTGCATCTCCCGCTCGGCCGC
>CAKZJK010000347.1 GCA_936942565.1 uncultured Caulobacter sp.
AAGGACGCATGTCCGCGCCCCGGCCACGAGAGGGGAATTCTCATGCGTTACAGAGCCTTGTTGCTGGCCGCCGCCTCATTGACGGCCGTCTCCGCCACCGCCCACGCCCAAACCGCCGCGCCCTCATCGGATGACACGCAGGTCGAACAGATCGTCGTCACCGGTTCGCGCGTCGCGCGCTCGCGTCTCGACACCATCTCGCCGGTCGACGTCGTCGACAGCAAGGCGCTGACCCGCCAGGGCACGCCGGAGCTGGCCCAGGCGCTCGCCAATCTGGCGCCGTCGATCGACTTCCCGCGCCCGGCCGTGACCGACGGCACGGACTCGGTGCGTCCGGCCACCCTGCGCGGCCTCGCCCCCGACCAGACCCTGGTGCTGCTGAACGGCCGCCGCGCCCACACCTCGGCCCTGGTCAACATCAACGGCTCGATCGGCCGGGGTTCGGCGCCGTTCGACCTGAACACCATCCCGACGGCGGCGCTGTCGAGCGTGGAAATCCTGCGCGAAGGCGCCGCGGCCCAGTACGGCTCGGACGCCATCGCCGGCGTCATCAACCTGCGCCTGCGCGAAGCCAGCAGCGGCGGCGGGGCGAGCGCCAGCTACGGCGTCTACAACACCAAGGTGAAGACGACCCGCGACCCCGACGGCCGCAAGGCCCACGACGGCCCTGTCTACAGCGCCTCGGTGTGGCAAGGCTTCTCGCTGCCCAACGACGGCTTCCTGACCCTCACCGGCGAGTATTCGTACCGCAACCCAACCAACCGCGCCGACCTCGACCCGCGCGTCACGCCCAACAAGGTCACCGGGATCTTTGGCGATCCCCAGGTCGAGACCAAGACGATCTACGCCAACTTCGGCCTGCCCCTGAACGACGCTTGGAAGCTCTACGGCCTAGCCGGCTACCAGAACCGCAAGGGCGAAAGCGCCGCCTTCCCGCGCCTGGCGGACAACAGCAACAACTACGTCTCGGTCTACCCGAACGGCTACGTTCCCAAGATCACCACCGACATCGATGACTACAACCTGGCCTTCGGCGCCAAGGGCGAGGTCGCCGGCTTCACGGTCGACGCGGGCGTGAACTACGGGAACAACAAAGTCGCCTACGGCACCATCAACTCCCTGAACGCCTCGCTCGGCCCGACATCGCCGACGCGGTTCAAGGACGGCTCGATGCAGTACGGCCAGTGGGTGGCGAACCTCGACTTCACCCGCCCGCTGGAGCTGTTCAACTTCGCCAAGCCCAGCACCCTGGCGTTCGGCGTCGAATATCGCGACGAGAGCTACAAGATCCGCGCGGGCGAGAACGCGTCGTGGGCCAATGGCGGCAACGGCAAGGGCGCCGGCGCGCAGGGCTTCCCGGGCTTCCGTCCGTCCAACGAGGTGGACGTCAGCCGCAACGCCACCAGCCTCTACGCCGACCTCGACAACCAGATCACCGACAAGTTCGCCGTCGATCTGGCGGTGCGCTACGAGGACTATTCGGACTTCGGCTCGACCACGACCGGCAAGATCGCCGCGCGTTATGACCTGACCGACAGCCTCGCCATCCGCGGGGCCTATTCGTCGGGTTTCCGCGCGCCGGCGCTGCAACAGCAGTACTTCACCACCACCTCGATCAACATCATCGGCGGGGCGGCGGTGGACGTCGGCACCTTCCCGGCCACCAGCGCCACGGCGGCCGTCCTGGGCGCCAAGCCGCTGGAGCCGGAGAAGTCCAAGAACTACTCGTTCGGCGCGGTCTTCCATAAAGGCCCGTTCGAGCTGACGGTGGACGCCTATCAGATCGATATCGACAACCGGATCGTGCTCTCGGAAAACATCCAGGGCTCGGCCACGGGCACGGCGACCCAGCAGGCGATCTACCGCCTCCTGCAGCCGTTCGGCGTGACAACGGCGCGGTTCTTCATCAACGGCGTCGACACCCGCACCAAGGGCGTGGACGTCGTCGGTCGCTATCGCCTGGACAGCGAAGCCGCCGGCCGCTTCGACTTCACCCTGGCGGCCAACTTCAACGACACCAAGGTGCGACGCGTGCCGACCACCAGCACGCTCTCGTCCTTGCCCGTGCCGCCGGCCCTGTTCTCGCGCGTCAACGTCGCGATCTTCGAGGAGGGCACGCCCGACAAGAAGTTCGTGGCGTCCAGCGACTGGTCGAAAGGTCCGCTCAGCGCGACGCTGAAGGGCGCCTTCTACGGCTCGGTGCTGGTCCCGAACTCCAATCAGGCGCTGGACTACCGCACCGGCGCCAAGTCGGTCTGGGACCTCGAGGGCCGGTATGCCTTCGCCCAGAACGTCACCTGGGCGGTGGGCGTGAACAACCTGTTCGACACCTATCCGAACAAGGCGCCCGCGGCGGTCAACACGACGGGTGTCACCGCGTTCTCCAGCTTCTCGCCGTTCGGGTTCAACGGCCGGTTCCTCTACACGCGCCTCGCCTACAACTGGTGATCCAGGTCTAGGCGCGGACGAAAACGGGCTGGGCGCGGAGAGCGATCTCCGCGCCCCTTCCGTTTACGACAATCACGGACGTCGGCAGCGTCCCGTGCGCTTGCACGATCGGGGAGTCAGAACATACACAGAATATCCCCGTTCATCTGAGTCGCCGGGCCAACTCGCCCGCGCGTCGAAAGCCGCGTCGCGTTAACTTCCGATGATGTCCCTCGTCCCCGCGCTCGACCTGCGCTCGCCGATCGAAGAGCCCACGATCAACGTGGCGCCGCACAACATGGAAGCCGAGCAGGCGCTGCTCGGCATCCTGCTGTACGACAACGCCGCCTATGAGCGGCTGAGCGACAACCTGCAGGCCCGCTGCTTCTTCGAGCCCTTCCACCAGCGCCTGTTCCAGGCGATCGAGACGCACGTCCGCAAGGGCCAGCTGGCCGAGCCGATCCTGCTGGCCGACGAGTTCAAGAATGATCCCGCGTTCCAGGAGCTGGGCGGCCTGCGCTACCTGGCCGACCTGGTCGACCGCGCTCCGCCCGCCGCCAACGTCGGCGACTATGCTCGGGTGATCTTCGATCTCTCGCTACGACGCGAGCTGATCCGTATCGGCGGCGACATCGCCACTGCCGCGCAAGGCGGCGGCGGCGACGAGAAGCGCGCCGCGCGCGATCAGATCGAGGCGGCCGAACAGCAGCTCTACAGCCTGGCCGAAAGCGGCGCGGCCTCGTCCGGGTTCG
>CAKZJK010000348.1 GCA_936942565.1 uncultured Caulobacter sp.
TCGAGCGGCCGCGCAGCAGCAGGCCCAGGACCAGGCCCAGACCGGCGGCGACGCCCAGGGCGCGAGCGGGCTTGAGGCTGGCCCAGGTCTCCAACTCGGCGTAGCGGCGCTGGATCTGGTCGCCGGCCTGGGTCGTGACGCCCTTGACCCGGGCGCGGGTCTCGCCCACGGCCTCGGCGGCGACGTCCTTGAGGCTGTCATAGGCGTCGTGCGCGGCGCCGCGAACGGTCTTGAGCTTGGGCTCGACCTTGTTCGAGAAATCCTTGGCGACGTTGTTGGCGGGGGTCAGGCTGTCGGCGTAGTCGGTCATGGGGTCACCTTTGGGCGGGGAGGAGGGCGGCGCGCGGCGGCGCCGGCGATACGGACTCACAACCCCGCGCGGCCCAGAGCGTTCCTCGCGATAGCTCCGATCTCCCGGCGCCGCTTTCCGGATCCTACTTGTCGCCGACATGCTCGGGCTTGCCCTCGCGCTTGGTGTGGGCAAACGCCTCGAGTTCTTTCTCGCTCATCGACAGCATCGATTTCGACGCGCCCTTGAGCTTGCTTTTGGGCGTCTCCCCGCGCTTGGCGGAGAGGGCGGCGCCAGCGGCTTTTTGCTGGGCGGCGGACTTGGCGGGCATGGGATCCTCCTGGCGCTTCGTGGTCACACGCCTGTTCAACGCGCCGCCGCCCGCTCCGCTCCGAGAATGATCCCGCTGGGGGCATTCGGCCCGCCGCGAAAGTCTTTGTTAACCAACTCGGGGAAATGTCCATCTTAGGTTGAGTTGGAGTCCCTCCGATGCGTGCGGTATTCATCAAGGGGGGCTCGCAGTACGACGCCACCCGGCTGTTCATCGACGAACTGGCCGCGGCCTTCCGTCGGCGGGGTCATCAGGCGGCGGTTGTCGACGGCGCGGTCGACAAGGACCTGAGAGAGGTTTTCGCGGCGGCGGCGGCCGAGGGCCAGGCGGATCTCGTCTACACGATCGGCGTCCTCGGCGACTTCCGTGACGAGCGCGGACGCTCGGTCGGCCAGATCTTCAACGCGCCTCATGTGGTGCATTTCGTCGACTACCCCTTGAGCCACCAGGAGCGCTTGCGGGACACCGTGCCCGAGACGGCGCTTCTGACGGTGGACCCGACGCATGTCGACGCGGTGCGCTCGACGTTCGGGAACGACCATGTCGCCCACCTGGCCTTCTGTCCGCACGCCGGCGTCGGCGAACCGGTCGCGTTGGACGCCGATCCCGAGGCCTTCGCGGCCCAGCGGCCCATACCGATCCTGTTTCCCGCGTCGTTCTACCCGCTCGAGGCTCCGATGTGGGCCGAGGAGGGACCCGGCATCCGTCGCGTGTTCGACAGCGCGCTCGACATCGCGCTCGGGGCCGAGTTCATTCCCGCCCTGGACGCCGTCGACCAGGTCCTGCGCGAGATGGGCGAGGATCCGGCCGACCCGCGCTACGCGCTGCTTCGGCGCTATTCGTGCATGGTGCACGAGCACGTCCGCAAGGTGAGGCGCGGGCTGCTGCTGGAGGCCGCCGGCAAGGCCGGATTGCCGGTGTTCTGCGCGGGCTTTGGCTATGACGCGTGGATCGAGAAGTATCCCAGCCTCCGCCTGGCGCCGGCGATGAGCTTGACCGATGTCGCCGAGTTCATGGGGCGGGCGCGGGTGGTCCTCAACGCCAACGCCAACTTCGGCCGCGGCTCGCACGAGCGCCCGCTGACGGCGATGCTGGCCGGGGCGGCCGTGGCCTCCGACCACGGCGCCTGGTGGGCGGAGCAATTCGTCGAGGACGAGGACATGCTGCTCTACCGCTGGCGTGACCTGGACGCGGGCGTGGCGCGGCTCGCCGCCCTGGTCAACGATCCGGAGGCGGCCTGGCGGATGGGGCGCAACGCCCAGGCCAAGGCGGCGGCCAGCCACCGTTTCGACAACCGCGTCGACACCGTGCTCACCGCGGCCGCCGCGGCCCAGACGCGTCAGCTATGCGACCGATTGTCGCGGCAACCCCGAATAACAGCGGTCGCACATTGATCTTAATCAGTTTTCAGCCGGTTTCGCGCATTCTGGTCCGGAATTTGGGACCGGTATCATGCGCGCCAGCATCTCCACGAAAGTCAGCCTGACGATCGCCTCGGCCTTCCTTGTCCTGACCCTCGCGGTCCTGGGCATCGTGGCCAAGAGCTCGCTGGATTTCGCCCGCCGCCAGGCGACGCAGAACCAGGAAGCCAGCATGCGCGTGGCCTGGGACGTGATCGGCGAGCGGGGCAAGGCGTTCCGCCGCGAGGGCGAGACCCTGTTCGTGGGCGACCAGCCGCTGAACGGCGACTTCGCCGGGGTCGACAAGGTCAAGGCCCTGGTCGGCGGCACCGCCACGGTCTTCGCCGGCGACAAGCGCATCACCACCAATGTCACCAAGCCCGACGGCTCGCGCGCGGTCGGCACGGCCCTGGCCAAGGGGCCCGTCTATGACGCGGTGCTGGGCAAGGGCGAGAGCTACCGCGGCGAGGCCAAGATCCTGGGCCGCCCGTTCTTCGTCGCCTACGACCCGATCAAGGACGCCTCGGGCCAGGTGATCGGCGTGCTCTACGTGGGCGTGCCGCAAGCCGACTACTTCCAGCCGGTCTATCGCCAGCTGGGCGTCCTGGCGCTGGCCTGCGTGCTGCTGGGCGCGGCCGGGGCCGCGGCCTCGGTCGTCATGGCCCGCCGGCAGCTCTCGCCGCTGGCGACCCTGCGCGACGCCATGGGCAAGCTGATGGGCGGCGACCTGCGGGTCGAGCTGCCGTTCGCCGGCCGTCCCGACGACATCGGCCAGATGGCCGACGCCGTGCACCGCTTCCGCGACGAGGCCCTGGAGAAGACCCGTCTGGCCGACGAGGCCGCCTCGGCCCGCGCCTCGGCCGAGGCCGAGCGCGAGGCCGCCGGCGCCGAGGGCGCGCGTCGCGCCGCCGACCAGGCCCACGTCGTTCGCCGCCTGGCCGACAGCCTGCAGCGCCTGTCCGATGGTGATCTGACCGTGCGCCTGACCGAGCCCTTCGCGCACGACTACGAGGGCCTGCGCGCCGACTTCAACCGCGCCGTCGAGGGGCTGGAGGGCGCCATGTCCGCCGTGGTTTCCGCCGTGGCCGGGCTGAACGCCGGGGCCGGCGGCATCGCCGACGCCGCCGACGACCTGTCGCGCCGCACCGAGCAGCAGGCC
>CAKZJK010000349.1 GCA_936942565.1 uncultured Caulobacter sp.
GGCTCGCGTCCTCGGCGGCCAGCGCCGCGCGCAGGGAGGAAAGGTCGTCCGCCTCGATCCGGCGGTCGCGCCAGCCGGCCTGGTCGGCCAGGCGTCCGAACAGCAGCACGCGCGCCATCGGCTAGCCTCCCGTGGTCGACATGTGACGCGCCACGGCCGGGCGGGCGGCGGCGATCTGGAAGTCATGGCCCTGGGGCTTGGCGCCGATCGCGGTGAAGATGGCCGCCCGCAGCCCGGCCTCGTCGGCCCCCGAGCGCAGCACGGCGCGCAGGTCGCTGGCGTCGTCGCGGCCCAGGCAGGTGTGCAGCGTGCCGGTGCAGGTCAGGCGCACCCGGTTGCAGGCGTCGCAGAAATTGTGGCTGAGCGGTGTGATGAAGCCCAGGCGTCCGCCGGTCTCGGCGATCCGCACGTAGCGGGCGGGCCCGCCGGTGGCGAGCGGGATGTCCTCGAGCGTCCAGTACGAGGACAGGTCACGACGCACCTCGGCCAGCGACAGAAACTGGTCCATGCGGTCCTGCTCGACCTCGCCCAACGGCATGGTCTCGATCAGGCTGATGTCGCAGCCGCGCGCGTGGGCCCAGGCGATCAGGTCCGGCAAGGTCGCGGCGTTGTCGTCCTTCAGCGCCACGGCGTTGACCTTGACCGCCATGCCGGCGGCCTGGGCCGCGTCGATCCCGGCGATCACCCGCGCCACGTCGCCGCCTCGGGTCAGCCGACGGAAAACCGCGGGGTCCAGGGTGTCGAGCGAGACATTGATCCGCTTCACGCCGTACCGCGCGAGATCGGCGGCGTAGCGTTCCAGCTGGGCGCCATTGGTGGTCAGGGTCAGCTCGTCGAGCGCGCCGGACCTCAGGTGTCGCGACAGGCGCTCGACCAAGGTCATGAAGCCCTTGCGGACCAGGGGCTCGCCGCCCGTGAGACGCAGCTTGCGCACGCCCAGGCCGATGAAGGTCGAGGCCAGGCGGTCCAGTTCCTCCAGGGTCAGCACGTCGGCCTTCGGCAGGAAGGTCATGTGCTCGGCCATGCAGTAGACGCAGCGCAGGTCGCAGCGGTCGGTGACCGAGACGCGCAGATAGGTGACGGCGCGGCCGAAACCGTCCACCAAGGCGGGCGGGCTGGGCGCGGCCAAGACCGCTTGCGCGGCGCTGTCATCGTAGGGCGTCATGTCTGGCCACAAGATAGGCGCTGGAGCCGATGACGCAAAGCGATACCCCGGTCTCGGACGTTCCCGTCTTGGACGCGCTGCTCCTGATGGCGGGACGTGGCGTTCGGTTCGGCGGCGACAAGCTCCTGGCCGACGTCAACGGCGAGCCCCTGGCCAGCTGGGCCCTGTGGACCGCCCTCGCCGCGCCCGCGCGACGGGTCTTCGCGGCGGTGGCAGATGATCCAAGGCTCGTCTTGGTCCTCGAGAACGCGGCCGCCCGCCGGGGCGCCAGCGACCGGCTCGTCCTGGTTCCCGTCTCGAACGCCGCCGACGGCATGGGCGTGTCGCTGCGGACCGCCGCCGCCGCGCTCCCGGGCGACACGGGAGGCGTTTTCGTTTTTCTGGGCGACATGCCGGCGATCGCGCCCGGGACGCCGGCGAGGCTGGCGGCGGCGTTGGACAGGCCCGACGCCATCGTCGTTCCCGTCCACGCTGGCCGACGCGGTCATCCGGTGTTGTTTGGCGCGGATTGGGTAGCCGCCCTCCAGACGCTCTCGGGCGACGAGGGCGCGCGTGGGTTGCTGGCCGAGGCCGGATCATGCCTCGTCGCGGTCGAGGTGGAGGACCCTGGCATTCTTCTCGACGTGGACAGGCCAGATGATCTCGCCCGCGTCCCGAGCCCTACTGGGGCAAGCGCTCCGGATCGCTGAGGATCTGGTGGATCTTGGCCACCAGAGCCAGAGCGCCTTCGGTATCGCCCCTTTCCTGCATCGCGGCGAGGCGCGGCACCAGGATCAGCAGCACCCTCCGGTGGTCCTCGCGGATCCGCGACAGCGCCGCGCGGAACTCCGCCACATCGTCCTCGACTTGGTCTTCCGAGGAGCCGGACAGCTCGGCCATGAACACCCCACGCTTTGGCGAACAGGGCCACAATGCTCGGATAGGTCGATTCCGTCCAGCCTGCCGCTTGGTCAGGCGCCCCGTATTAGGGGAAGCCGGGAGGTGGCCCGCTGGTCGAGCGCCAGCAGGGCGTTGGCCACGGCGGGCGCGATGACGGGCGTGCCGGGCTCGCCGACGCCGCTGGGCGGATTGCCCGAGGGGACGACATGGGTCTCCACCATGGGCGCCTCGTTGATCCGCAGCACCCGATAGGTGTCGAAATTGCCCTGATCGACCTTGCCGTCCGTCAGGGTCACCTCGCCGAACAGCGCTGCCGACAGGCCATAGCAGACGCCACCCTCCATCTGGGCGGCGATCTGGTCGGGCGAGATCGCCACGCCGCAGTCGACGGCGGTGACCACGCGACCGACGCGCGGGACGCCGTCTTCCAGCTTGACCTCGGCGACCTGCGCCACGACCGAGCCGAAGCTCTCGTGCACGGCCACGCCCCGCGTCCAGCCGGGCGTCGCCGTGGGGCCAGCCTTCTCGACAGCGTGGTTCAGCACCGCCATATGCCGGTCCGCGCCGGCCTTCCGGTAGAGCGCCCGGCGATAATCGACCGGGTCCTTGCCGGCCTTGCGGGCCAGCTGGTCGATCGTGTGCTCCATGACGAAGGCGGTGTGGGTCGCGCCCACCGAACGCCACCACAGCACCGGCACGCCGACATCGGGGCAGGCGACCTGGGCGTCGACCACGGGCGTCGCCTTCAGATAGGGCGAACCCGCCGCGCCTTCGATGGCCGTCTGGTCCGGCCCCTTGCCCGCCGGCATGGGCGAGCCCTTCATGATCGACTGGGTGACGATGCGATGGCGCCAGGCGGCTGGATAGCCGTCCTTGTCCAGCCGCACCTTGACCCCATGGACCACGATCGGCCGGAAATAGCCGGCCCGCATGTCGTCCTCGCGCGTCCAGACCAGCTTCACGGGCCGGCCGTCGCCGACCTTCTTTGCGATATGAACGCATTCGGCGACATAGTCGGACTGGAAGTTGGCCCGACGGCCGAACGAGCCGCCCGCGAACAGGGTCTCGATCTCGACGGACCCCGGCAAGCAGCCGACGATCTTGGCCGCGTTCAGCTGATCCAGCGTCTGGCC
>CAKZJK010000350.1 GCA_936942565.1 uncultured Caulobacter sp.
CAGCGAGGACCGCTGGGCGGCCTATCGCTCGAACGTCCAGAACGGCCGCTCGATCCTGGGCATCCTGCTGGCCGCGCCGACGGCGACCAACCTGTTCCTGGCCGCCCAGCCGAACGCGGTGAACAATCCGCTGCTGCCGACCGTGGGCCTGATCACCCAGCCAACGGCCAACAACGGCGACACCTTCTCCAAGTCGATCGACGACAGCGGCCTGACTTGGCGTCTGGTCGGCCGCTACGCCCCGGCCGACAATCTTAGCCTGTACGCCTCCTACGCTCGCGGCCGTCGCCCGGACGTGATCTCGTCGAGCGCGCCCTCGACGCCGCTGGGCGCGGCCCGCTTCAACGTGGTCGCCTCCGAGACAGTCGACAGCTACGAGGCCGGCGCCAAGGGCAAGGTGCTGGACGGACGCCTCTACCTGTCGGGCGCGGTGTTCCGCTACGACTACGACAACTTCGCCACCAGTTTCCGCCAGGGCGCGCAGGTGGTGACCCTGAACGCCGGCAAGGCCAAGGCCTACGGCTTCGAGGGCGAGGCCCGCCTGCAGGCCGGCGACTACTGGACCCTGTTCTCGACCTACGCCTACAACCACGCCCGCCTCGAAAGCGGTCTGCGCAAGGGCAACCACTTCCGCCTGTCGCCCGACCAGACGTTCTCGGTCGGCGCCGCGTTCGCCCGCGAGGCCCTGGGCGGCAAGCTGACCTTTACGCCGACCTACACCTGGCGCTCGAAGATGTTCTTCGACGACGACAACGATCGTAGCGACCTGCAGTCGTCGGGCCTGTTCCCCGACACCAAGGTCGACGAGTTCCAGAAGGCCTACGGCCTGCTGAACGTCCGCGTCGGCTTCGGCGCCGTCGACGATCGCTGGAAGGTCGAGGCCTTCGTCGAGAACCTCGGCGACGTCAGCTATCTGAAGGACGCGGGCAACACCGGCGACAGCTTCGGCATCCCGACCTTCATCGCCGGCAAGCCGCGCTTCATGGGCGTGGGCGTCACGTTCCGTCACTAAAAGCTGTCATCCCGGCCCAGCGCGCAGCGCGCCGAGCCGGGACCGCCGGGAGCAAGGCGCTTGCGGAGGTCCCGGCTCTACGCTTCGCTGCGGCTGGGATGACAGGTGTTGTCCGGGGAGGACGCCTCATGACCATCGACCGCCGCAAGGTGCTGGGCCTTCTTGGCCTTTCGGGCGCCGCCGCCGGCGACGCCGCCGCGGCCACCGTCAAGGGCCTGCACGAGGGCCCCGTCCGCTTCGAGCATGGCGTCGCCTCGGGCGATCCGCTCCGGGACCGGGTGATCCTCTGGACCCGCGTGACCGCCCCGGGCGCCAAGCTGCCGGTGGGCGTGCGCTGGGACGTGGCGACCGATCCGGACTTCAAGACCATCGTCCGCCAGGGTCACGCCACGACCGACGCTGGCCGTGATCACACCATCAAGGTCGATGTCACCGGCCTGAAGCCGGGGACCGAATACCACTACCGTTTCCGCGCCAGCCGCGCGGGCGAGGCGGTAGGCGAGGCGGTGGTCGGCCGCACCCGGACCCTGCCGGCCGGCGCGACCAAGGACGTCGTCCTGGCGGTGACCTCGTGCAGCCTCTATCCGAACGGCTACTTCACCGCCTACGACGCCATCGCCAAGCTGGAGCGCGTGGACGCGGTGCTGCACCTGGGCGACTACATCTACGAGTACGGGGCCGCGCCAGGCGACTACGGCATGAACTCGCCGACGGCCAAGGCGCGCAGCCCGCTGCCGGCCCACGAAATCGTCACCCTGGCCGACTACCGCCAGCGCCACGCCCAGTACAAGACCGACCCGATGCTTCAGGCCGCGCACGCCCGCGCGCCGTGGATCGTGGTCTGGGACGATCACGAGACGGCGAACGACAGCTGGATCGGCGGCGCCGAGAACCATCAACCCAACGAAGGTGACTGGGCCACGCGCAAGGCCGCCGCGCTCAAGGCCTACTATGAGTGGATGCCGATCCGCGAGGCCGCGCCGGGAACCCTGCCGGAGGCGGCCTGGCGCGGCTTCCAGTTCGGCGACGTCGCGACCCTGCTGATGACCGAGACGCGCCTGACCGCGCGCACCCATCAGCTGGACTACGGGACCGACATGCCGATCATCGACGGCAAGCCCGATGTCGCGGCCTTCGTGGCCAAGTGGAAGGATCCGTCGCGCCGGATGATGGGCGTGGATCAGGAGCGCTGGCTGGCCGGACAGGTCCAGGCCTCGGTCAAGGCGGGCGTGGCCTGGCAGGTGCTAGGCAACCAGGTCGTCATGGCGCGGGTGAGCCCGCCGAACCTGAAGGCCACCATGGGCGACGAGAAGTTCGCCGCCCTGTTCGGCCAACTGCCGGACTACGCCAAGACGCCGGTGATGCAGGCGGTGACGATGTCGGCCTACGACATCCCCTCGAACCTGGACGCCTGGGACGGCTATCCGTCCGATCGCCAGCGGGTCTACGACATCTTCACGGCCGCCAAGGCGCGGCCGATCGTGCTGGCCGGCGACAGCCACATGTTCTGGGCCAACGAGCTGTGGAACGACGCGGGCGACAAGAGGGTGGCGGCCGAGTTCGGCGCGACCTCGATCACCTCGCCCGGCTAT
>CAKZJK010000351.1 GCA_936942565.1 uncultured Caulobacter sp.
TGGAAGATCTCGAAGCGCCGCACGCCCAGGAAGCAGTCGCGCAGGATCATCAGCGTCCAGCGATCCCCGATCACCGCCAGGGCGCGCGCGATCGAGCAGGGCTGGGCGGAAAGGTCATCCCATTTCATGGCGGCATTCTGCATTTGACTCAGTACAGATTCAATACGAACTTGAAGCGGTCAAGCGGAGGAGACAGCGATGTCCCAGGAAGCGGCGAAAGAGGCCGGCAAGGGCGCGTGCCTGGTGGTGGGCGTCGGCGACGGGGTGGGCGGGGCGATCGCCCGGGCCTTCGCGGCGCGGGGCCATACGGTCTGCATGACCCGCCGGCCGCGCCACCTGGACCAGCTGGAGGCCTTGGCCGCCGAGATCCGCGGCGCCGGCCAGGACGCCCGCGCCTATGGCGTCGACGCCCGCCAGGAGGCCGAGATGACCGCCCTGGTCGACAGGATCGAGGCCGAGGTCGGGCCGCTGGAGGTGGTCGTCTTCAACATCGGCGCGAACGTGCGCTTCGGCCTGACCGAGACCACGGCCCAGGTGTTTTCCAAGGTCTGGGAGATGGCCTGTTTCGCGGGCTTCCTGACCGCGCGCGAGGCGGCCAGGGTGATGGTCCCGCGCGGCCGGGGCACGATCCTGTTCACCGGCGCCAGCGCCTCGCTGCGCGGCAAGGACGGCTTTTCGGCCTTCGCCTCGGCCAAGGCCGGCCTGCGCGCCGTGGCCCAGAGCGCGGCGCGCGAGCTGGGGCCCAAAGGAATCCACGTGGCCCATGTCGTGGTCGACGGCGCGATCGACGGGGTCTTCATCCGGTCGATGCGCGAGAATGTCGACGACCTGCTGGCGCGCGACGAGATTCTCAAGCCCGCCGAGATCGCGGCGAACTATGTCTGGCTGCACGACCAGCCGCGTTCGGCCTGGACCCACGAGATCGACCTGCGGCCCTATTCCGAGGCTTGGTAGGGCAGAGCGCGGGTGAGGAAAGGAAAGCCATGACCGCCAAGACCGTCGACTTCATCTTCGACTTCGGCAGCCCCAACGCCTACCTGTCCTGGAAGGTGCTGCCCGCCATCGCCGCGCGTCACGGCGCGCGCGTCAACCTGCTCCCCTGCCTGCTGGGCGGCATCTTCAAGGCCACCGGCAACCAGGCTCCGGCCATCGCCTTCGGCGGGATCAAGGGCAAGATGGACTACGAGATGCTGGAGATGCGCCGCTTCATCGCCGCGCACGACCTTTCGGCCTTCCGGTTCAATCCGCACTTCCCGGTCAACACCCTGCTGCTGATGCGCGGCCTTGTCGCCGCCCAGCGGATGGGCGTGGGCGAGACCTATCTGGAGGCGATGCTGAAGGGCATGTGGGAGGCGGGGCTCAAGCTGGACGATCCCGAGGTCTTCGTCGCGACGGCGAACGCCGCCGGCCTGGACGGCGCGGCCCTGCTGGCGGCGACGGGCGATCCCGAGGTGAAGGGCCAGCTGGCCGCCAACACCGAGGCGGCGGTGGCGCGCGGCGCGTTCGGCGTTCCGACCTTCTTCGTCGGGAGCGAGATGTTCTTCGGCAAGGAACGCCTGGGCCAGGTGGAGGCCGAGCTGGCCCTTCACCCCGGGTCGCCCTCGTAAGACGCCAACCGGAATCCCTCTCTCGAGAGAGAGGGGTTGCTGCGCCGGGCCTTCCTCGTCAGCGTCCCGCCCCCCAGCGACGGGAGCCATCCTTACATCCCGCGGCGAGACGATCGCGGGGCTGATCTGTGGACGATCTAACGAAGGCGTGCTTCGCTTAAGAAAAGGCGCGCAACCGAAATGCCAGTTGCGGGAAAATCGCTTAGAGAGAGCCCGGCTGACCGGGATTGATGGCCCTTACGTTCCGAGACCTGACATCCTCTCGAATGCGATACGCGTCTTGCTGACCTTGATAAGCGAAGTATGCGGTCACAGCTCCGCTCGCTAAGCAGAGGGCCGCTACTGTGGAAAGGATCAGGCTGGTCATTCCCAGCATTTCACCGCGCGCAACTGTGGCCCACGTTTCCACGACGGTCGGCAGCAAACCAAGAAACGCTCCCAACAACGATGTGGCGGCTCCCAGTGTGATGGGGCGGGATATATTGACGAGCTTGTCTAGTTCGTAGTCCCAGATTACGTGTTGCGTGATGCTGTCTGGGCGAGTCTCGTACACTTGAAATGGCAAGCGGGCAGCGCCATTCGCCGAAGGCACAATCGCCGTGTTCTCGTTTGCCTTATCCGTCACGATAGTAGCCCCGAGAGCAGGGGCGAGGCAGAAAATGTGTAATGGAGCAACACGCCCGGTAGGTGCTCCGTATTGCCTCGGAACGTCGAAGCCACAAACGCCAGCGAGATTCTGCGCCCGTTAATCGTCCCTGCTTCCGGGAACCACCATTGTGTCGGCACATCCGGTGCGCCGCAAACAATGAGTTTCATCGCCTTCGGATGCGGGTTGCTAGCGGTTAAGGTCGCCTGAGCTTCGAAAATGATAAACTCGAAGATGTACTCAATGTCTTCGATTTTGACAGTCGCGATGGAATCGCCGCCAGCGAGCGTGAGGGTGCCGCTCGCTACTACCGTCCGCCCATTTATCCCAACCGCTACCTTCATACACAGCAAGCTAGGCCAGGATAATATCTGCCGCTAGGGTTTCTGTCGTCTTGGCTTGGGTGGCTCGCTCCACTCTGCCTTATGAATAGTGTTCGATCGGTTTTGACGAGGACACATCCGCCATTAGCGTAGAGGGGGAGGCAGGGCAATGTCGGCCGAAGTGGCGGTAACGGAGGAATGGACATGTTTATCGCTCACGTACAATACGACGACTTCAAAGGCACTATCGCTGCCGATATCTCAGACAATGTAGCGCTGGGCAGCTTCCTAGTATCCAAAGGACTAGCCGAGGAAGGCGAACGCGTGGTCGCTTTCAGGATTGCTTCTGGAGAAAATCGAGGCGTTCCGGTGAGCGAAGTGTCTCTGGTTTCTTATCTC
>CAKZJK010000352.1 GCA_936942565.1 uncultured Caulobacter sp.
CGAACACATCGAGCTCCCAGCCGGCGACCAGGTCGCCCTCATACTGCGAGCCATCGCGATCGAAGCCAGGGCTGGACGCGAGAAGGCGCCCCGTGGGCGTCTGGGTCGAGGCATGGGCGGTCGCGGCCTGGGCTTGGACGGACGCGGAGGGCAGCAGCGCCGCGGTCGCGGCGCGGAGCCCGGCGCGCGCCTGCGTTACGCGCGCGGCCGCCTGGGCCAGGTCCAGGTTCTGGGCCAGCGCCCGCTGGACTAGTCGATCCAGGACGGGGTCGTTGAAGCCCTTCCACCAGGCGTCGGCCGGCGCCGGCGCGGCCGGGCGCGCCGCCACGGCCGGAGCCCCCATGAACGCGCTCGACGCCGGCGGCGCGGGTCGGACGTAGTCGGGGCCAACGGCGCATCCCGAGACGAGAACGGCGCTGGCGGAGGCCAGCAGGACCGTAAGACTGGCAGGGCGCATGAAACTCTCTTGGAGCGAAACTCGATGTGACTAAATTCTTATATAGTCACTAGTTTGTCAATCGCGGTCCTCGATGATAGCTTTCAGGCCATGACCACGATCGACCCTTCATCCCTCGAAGCCGGCGTCCGCGGCCCCGCCGAACACGGCGTGCGCGATCAGATCGTCGATGCGGCCAGGGCGCATTTCAGCCGCTTCGGCTATGCCAAGACCACCGTCGCCGACCTCGCCAAGGAGATCGGCTTCTCCAAGGCCTACATCTACAAGTTCTTCGATTCCAAGCAGGCGATCGGCCAGGCGATCTGCGTGCAGTGCCTGGACCGGGTGCTCGCGGCCGGCGAGGCGGGGATCGCCGACGGCAAGTCGGCCGCCGAAAAACTTCGTCGTTTTTTCAACGGTATAATCGCCACGAGCGCCGAGCTCTTCTTCGAGGACAAGATGCTCTACGACATCGCGGCCCACTCGGCCGAGGAGCATTGGCCCTCGGCGATCGCCTATGTCGAGCGCGCGGAAACCCTGGTCCGGGAGATCATCCTGCTGGGCCGCGAGACCGGCGAATTCGAGCGCAAGACGCCGATCGACGAGGTCTGCGAGGCGATCCTGCTGGTCATGCAGAGCTTCATGAATCCGCTGATGCTCAAGCACAATCTCGACGGCCTGCCCGAGGCCCCGACCAAGGCCATCAACCTGGTCCTGCGGAGCCTGGCCCCATAAACGAAACCGTGACTAGTTGACAATTTAGTCACAGGTCGCCAGCCTAGGGCCCTACCGTCAAGGCAGGACCCTAAGCCATGTCGTCCCGAACTCTCGCTCTCGCCCTTCTCCTGGGCGGTCTCACGCCTCTCGCCGCCTGTGGCGGAAAGGCGGGCGCCGACGATCCGCGCACCGCGGCGCCGGTCGTCCGGGTCGCGACCGCCGGCGAGGCGGCCGATGGCGAGCGCCGCTTCACCGGCGTGATCACCGCCCGCGTGCAGAGCGATCTGGGCTTCCGGGTCGGCGGCAAGGTGATCGAGCGCCTGGTCGACGCCGGCCAGACCGTGCGGCGCGGCCAGCCGCTGATGCGGATCGACGCCACCGACTACGCCCTGGCCGTCTCGGCGCAGACCGAACTGGTCGCCGCGGCGCGCGCGAGGGCGCTGCAGACCGCCTCCGACGAACAGCGCCTTCGCGGACTGGTGTCGGCCGGGGCGATCTCGGCCATCGCCTACGACCAGGCCAAGGCCGCCGCCGACGCCGCCAGGGCCCAGCTCGAGGCCGCCGAGGCGCAGGCGCGCGTCTCGAGGAACACCGCGGGCTACGCGGTCCTGACCGCCGACGCCGATGGCGTGGTCGTCGAGACCCTGGCCGAACCCGGTCAGGTCGTGGCCGCCGGCCAGCCGGTCGCGCGCCTGGCCCACGCCGGCCCGCGCGAGGCCACGATCAGCCTGCCCGAGACCGTCCGCCCCGCGCTGAACTCGACGGCCCAGGCCTACGGCTACAACGGCGACAAGGTCGGCCAGGCCCGCCTTCGCCAACTTTCCGACGCGGCCGACCCGCGCACCCGCACCTTCGAGGCCAAGTACGTGCTGACGGGCGCGGCGGCGCAAGCGCCGCTGGGCTCGACCATGGTGGTGGCCCTCGCCGCCCCGCCCGGCGCGACGACACGGGGTGTCGAAGCCCCGATCGGCGCGCTCTACGACGCTGGCAAGGGCGCGGGCGTCTGGGTCGTCAAGCCCGGCGCCTCGACAGTCGAATGGCGGCCGGTGCGCGTGGCGGCCGTCAGCGCCGAGACCGTGACCATCACCGAAGGCCTGCGCGGCGGCGAACGGTTCGTCGCCCTCGGCGCCCACCTGTTGCACCAAGGCCAACGCGTGCGCGTCCAGACCGGGGCGGCGCGATGAACTTCAATCTCTCCGCCCTGGCGGTCCGCGAGCGGTCGATCACGCTGTTCCTGATCATCGCGCTCACCTTCGCCGGCGCCTTCGCCTTCATGAAGCTGGGCCGCGCCGAGGATCCCAGCTTCTCGATCAAGGTCATGACCGTGGTCAGCGCCTGGCCCGGCGCGACGGCCCAGGAGATGCAGGACCAGGTCGCCGAGCCGCTGGAAAAGCGGATGCAGGAGCTGAAGTGGTACGACCGCTCGGAGACCTTCACGCGCCCCGGCCTGGCCTTCACCACCCTGACCCTGAAGGACCAGATCCCGGCCAGTGAGCTGCAGGAGCAATTCTACCAGACTCGCAAGAAGATGGCCGACGAGGCGCCCAACCTGCCGCGCGGCGTGCTGGGCCCGTTCGTCAATGACGAATATGGCGACGTCTCTTTCGCGCTCTATGCGCTGAAGGCCAAGGGCGAGCCTCAACGCCTGCTCGTCCGGCAGGCCGAGACGCTGCGCCAGCGCCTGCTGCACGTCCCGGGCGTCAAGAAGGTCCAGATCGTCGGTGAGCAGCCGCAGAAGATCTTCGTCGAGTTCAGTCAGGCGCGCCTCGCCAACCTGGGCGTCAGCCCGCGGGACCTGTTCGCCGCCCTCAACGACCGCAACCTCGTCACGCCGGGCGGCGCGATCGAGACGCGGGGTCAGCAGGTCCAGATCCGCCTCGACGGCGCGATCGACGGCCTGGAGAAGATCAGCGAGACGCCGATCGTGGTTGGCGGCCGCACGCTCAAGCTCGGCGACATCGCCGAGGTCAAGCGCGGCTACGAAGACCCGGCCACCTTCCTGATCCGCAATGGCGGCGAACCGGCCATCGTGCTGAGCGTGGTCATGAAAGACCGCTTCAACGGCCTGGAACTGGGCAAGAACCTCGAGAAGGAGGCCAAGGCCATCGCGGCCGAGATGCCGCTGGGCATGAGCTTCATCAAGATCACCGACCAGGCCGTGAACATCTCCGAGGCCTATGGCGAGTTCATGCTGAAGTTCTTCGTGGCCCTGGCCGTGGTCATCGTGGTCAGCCTGATCAGCCTGGGCTTCCGCGTGGGCGTGGTCGTGGCCATGGCCGTGCCGCTCACCCTGGCCGGCGTCTTCGTGATCATGCTGGTCACGGGCCGCGACTTCGACCGCATCACCCTGGGCGCCTTGATCCTGTCGCTGGGCCTCCTGGTCGACGACGCCATCATCATCATCGAGACGATCGTGGTGAAGATGGAAGAGGGCAAGGACCGGATCTCGGCGGCGACCTACGCCTGGGGCCATACGGCCGCGCCGATGCTGGCCGGCACCCTGGTGACGATCATCGGTCTCATGCCGGTGGGCTTCGCCAAGTCCACGGCCGGCGAATACGCCGGCAACATCTTCTGGGTGGTGGCCTTCGCGCTGATCACCTCGTGGTTCGTGGCCGTGATCTTCACGCCGTATCTGGGCGTGCTGATGATCCCCAAGATCAAGCCGATCGCGGGCGGCCACGCGGCGATCTACGACACGCCGCGCTATCGCAAGCTGCGCGCCCTCGTCACCTGGACGGTCGACAACCGCTTCAAGGTCGCCGCGGGCGTCGGCGCGGCGATGGTCTTGGCCGTGCTGATGATGGGTGGCGTCAAGCAGCAGTTCTTCCCTGGTTCGGATCGCCCCGAGGTGCTGATCGAGGTGCAGATGCCCGAGGGCCAGAGCATCGGCTCGACCAGCCAGGCCGTGGCCAAGGTGGAGGCG
>CAKZJK010000353.1 GCA_936942565.1 uncultured Caulobacter sp.
CACGCGACGCACCCGGCGGGGATCGGCCTCGACCACCTCGAATTCGTAGCCTTCGGGATGGGCGATCACCTCGCCCCGTTGCGGCACGCGCCCGGCCAGGGCGACGACGAGACCAGCGACGGTGTCGATGTCTTCTTCCATGTCGGTCGGCGCCAGCTCGCGACCCAGGGCGGCTTCCAGCTCCTCGAGCGGCGCGCGGGCGTCTGCGTCATAGACCCCGCCCGGTCGCGCCACGATGGCCACGGCCGCGGCGTCGTCGTGCTCGTCGTCGATCTCGCCGACCACCGCCTCGATCAGGTCTTCCATCGTCACCAGGCCGTCCGTGCCGCCGAACTCGTCGATGACGAGAGCCATGTGAATCCGGCTGGTGCGCATGCGGAGCAAAAGGTCGGCGGCCTTCATCGAGGCGGGGACGTACAACGCCTCGCGGCGCAGCTTGTTCAGCACGAAATCGCCGGGGCTTGGCCGCTTCTCGTCCTCGGCCATCAGCCGGAACACGTCCTTGACGTGGATGACGCCGACGGGGTCATCGAGCGTCTCGCGGTAGATCGGCATGCGCGAATGTCCGGCCTCGACGAACTGTGCGACCAGCGCGTCGAACGGTGTCGAAAGCTCGCAGGCCACGATGTCGGCGCGTGGCGTCATCACATCGGCGACCCGAAGGGTCTGGAAGGCCTCGGCCTGGTCGACGAGGTCGACCTCGCCCGCCTGGGGCGGCGGTTCGGGCGGACGCGGGGACTCGCCGCCGGCGATCAGCCGCTTGCGCATCCGTCTCAGGAACGCCCGCACGCCCCGGCTTCTTCGCGCCGGCGCGGCGGGCTGTTGACTAGGCTCGTCGCTGGGCATGGCCCTGGTCAGCGTCCCTCTTCGTCACTGGCATAGGGGTCAGGAACGTCCAGCCCCGCCAGGATCTCGCGTTCGAGCGCCTCCATGGCTTCCGCCTCGTCGTCGCCCTCGTGGTCGTATCCTAGGAGATGTAGCACGCCGTGCGCCACCAGATGTTGCAGGTGGTGGGCCAGCGGCTTGCCCTGGTCGGCCGCTTCGCGCGCGCAGACGCCATAGGCCAGGGCGATGTCACCGATCTGGCCTTCCGGGTTTGGCGGCGACGGGAAGGACAGGACGTTGGTCGCGTAGTCCTTCTGGCGAAAGTCGCGGTTGAGGGCCTGGACGCTATCGTCGTCGGTCAGAAGGATCACGATCCCCCGCCCTTCGATATCTTCGTGCGCGTCCAGAACGGCCTGGGCGGCGCGCCAAACGAGGGCCTCGGCGTCCTCGGCCGCCGTCGTCCAGGCCTCGTCCTCGATCTCGATGTCTACGGTGATGGTCATTTAGCGGGGCGTACTCTTATCTCGGCGTGCTTTGGGCCGCGTCGGCGTCATAGGCCTTCACGATCCGCTCGACGAGCGGATGGCGCACGACATCGGCCGAGGTGAAGCGCGACACAGCCACCCCCTCGACCCCTTCCAGGATCGAGACGGCGTGGGCCAGGCCCGAGTCTCTCGGATTCAGCAGGTCGACCTGGGTCGGGTCGCCCGTGACGACCATCCGCGCGCCTTCGCCCAGGCGGGTCAGCACCATCTTCATCTGCAGGCGCGAGCAGTTCTGCGCCTCGTCGACGATGACGAAGGCGTGGCTCAGCGTGCGGCCGCGCATGAAGGCGATCGGAGCGACCTCGATCTCCAGCTTTTCACGGCGACGACGCAGCTGGTCGGCGCCCATGATGTCGGTGAGAGCCTCCCAGACGGGGGCCATATAGGGATCGACCTTCTCGTTCAGGTCGCCCGGCAGGAAGCCCAGCTTCTCGCCGGCCTCGACGGCGGGGCGGGTGACGATCAGGCGATCGACCTCGCCGCGCAGGAGCATGCCCGCGCCATGGGCCACGGCCAGGAAGGTCTTGCCGGTGCCGGCGGGGCCCAGGCCAAAGCTCAGCGGATGGCTGGCCATGGCCTCCATGTAGCGGGCCTGACCCTTGGTCTTGGGCGAGACATTGCCCTTGCGCACCGCGCGCGGCGAGGCCTGGCCGCCGGCCTCGTGCGCCGCGCCGAGCGCGATGCGGACGTCCGCCTCGACCACTTCTTCACCCGCGTCGGCGCGTTGGGCCAAGGCCTCGAGCACCCGCTTGGCGCCGGTGCGTCCCCGCGCGTCGCCGGTGATGGTGACCCCACCGCCCGGCGTCTCGATCAGCACCTTGAAGGCGTCCTCGATCAGGGCGGCGTGACGGCCAGACGGACCGGAGACGGCGTGGACGGCGTCGTCGGACAGCGGCAGGAACTCAGGCGTACGGCTCAAGCGGTCTCCAGGACAGGTTCGAGCGCCCCGCCCAAGCTCATCTTGGCGGCGCTCTCGATACGGACGGGAACGATCTTCCCGATCAATTGTTCGCCGCCCTCGCAATGGACGGCCTGCAGATAGGGGCTGCGACCGACGATCTGGCCGGCGTGGCGGCCGGGCTTCTCGAACAGCACCGGCAGCACCTTGCCGACCTGGGCGGCGTTGAAGGCGCGCTGCTGGTCGTCCAGCAGCTGGTTCAGACGCTCCAGGCGCTCGGCCTTGACCTCTTCCTCGACCTGGCCAGGCATGGCCGAGGCCGGCGTGCCTGGGCGGCGCGAATATTTGAACGAGAAGGCGCTGGCGAAGCCGACCTCGCGGACCAGCTCCAAGGTCTTCTCGAAGTCGCCGTCCCGCTCGCCGGGGAAGCCGACGATGAAGTCGCCGCTCATGGCGATATCCGGCCGCGCGGCGCGGATGCGCTCGATCAGGCGCACATAGCTCTCGGCCGTGTGGTCGCGGTTCATGGCCTTGAGGATCTTGTCGGACCCGGCCTGCACCGGCAGGTGCAGATAGGGCATCAGCTCCGGCAGCTCGCCGTGGGCCTCGATCAGATCCTCGCCCATGTCGCGCGGGTGGCTGGTCGTATAGCGGATGCGGTCCAGGCCATCGATCTTCGCCAGCTGGCGAACCAGCTTGGCCAGGGTCGAGCCATCGCCATCATAGGCGTTGACGTTCTGGCCCAGCAGGGTGACCTCGCGCACGCCCTGATCGGCCAGGCGCTTGGCCTCCTCGACGATGTCGTTCACCGGCCGCGACCACTCGCCGCCGCGCGTATAGGGCACCACGCAGAAGGTGCAGAACTTGTCGCAGCCTTCCTGCACGGTCAGGAACGCGGTGACGCCGGTCACATGGCGCTCGGTCGGCAGGGCGTCGAACTTCTCGTCGGCGGCGAAGTCGGCGGCTAGACGCTCGCCGGTCGCGCGGTGGGCGCGGGCGATCAGCTCGGGCAGCTGGTGATAGGCCTGGGGACCGACGACCAGATCGACCGCCTTCTGGCGATGCATGATCTCCTTGCCCTCGGCCTGGGCCACGCAGCCGGCGACGGCGATGGTCATGCGACCGCCAGCCTCGGCCTTCCGGTCCTTCATCTGCTTGATGTAGCCGAGCTCGGAATAGACCTTCTCGGTGGCCTTCTCGCGGATGTGGCAGGTGTTCAGCACCACCAGGTCCGCGCCTTCGGGATCATCGACGACGCCATAGCCCAGCGGTCGCAGGACGTCGGCCATGCGCTCGCTGTCGTAGACGTTCATCTGACAGCCGTAGGTCTTGATAAAAAGACGCTTTTGCGGGGTCTCGCTCATCCGGCGAGGTTATGGGGTCGAGAGGCCCGTTCCGCAAGGGCGGCGGGCGTCGCGGCCCCGCCCACTACTCCTCCAGCGGCACGCCGTACTGGAGACCCAGCGACACCGCGATGGCGAAGTTGTTGATGAAGGAGCGCAGCGCCGCGCCCTCCTTGTGCATGTCGATGAAGATCTCGCCGAGGCGGCCGTCATCATACTCGCCGGTGCGAAGGTACACCTTATGCCCGCCGACGACCGCCTTCTGGGTGTAGCCCTGGCGACGGTTGGGCAGTTTCTCGCGTTCGCGGACGACGCGCTCGATCACCCGCTCGACGATCTTTTCGGTGATCGTCACGGCCTGGGCCGCCTGCGGCTGGGCCAGCAGTTCCTCCATCGCGTCCTCGTCCTCCTCGTCCTCGTCTTCGGTTTCTGTATCTGCGGTCGATGGTCTTAGTTTCTCCGTTGCCGGTGCTTCAA
>CAKZJK010000354.1 GCA_936942565.1 uncultured Caulobacter sp.
TACGGCCTGGCGGCGGGGATCATCACCGGCTCTGTGGGGCGCGGCATGGACCTGGCAGCGGAAGCCCAGCTCGGCGTATTCCGGCGCGGCGACCACGCCGGATTTGGCCTCGCGAAGGGAGGCCAGCACCTCGTTGGCGTTGTTGCCGATGGACGAGACGATCCCCAGTCCGGTGACGACGACGCGACGCATTCTGTAAATCCTCTTCTCCCCCTCCGATCCGTCAGGGGCCGGTTCTTTCGCTAGACGACCGGTCTTGAACTAACGGATCAAGCCATCTGTTCAGGCGTGAACAGACCGACCTTCAAATCCTTGGTTTCGTAGATCACCTTGCCATCGGCCTCGAGCACGCCCTCGCCGATGCCCATGACGAGCTTGCGCATGATGACCCGCTTCAGGTCGATCTTGTAGACGACTTTCTTGACGTTCGGTGTCACCTGGCCGGTGAACTTGACCTCGCCCACGCCCAAGGCGCGGCCGCGACCCGGCGCGCCCGACCAGCCCAGGAAGAAGCCGACCAGCTGCCACATGGCGTCCAGGCCCAGGCACCCCGGCATGACCGGGTCGCCGATGAAGTGGCAGCCGAAGAACCAGAGGTCCGGGTTGATGTCGAATTCAGCTTCGACATAGCCCTTGCCGTACTTGCCGCCGTCCGACTCGATGCGGACGATCCGGTCGAACATCAGCATCGGCGGAGCCGGCAGCTGGGCGTTTCCGGGGCCGAAAAGCTCGCCGCGGCCGCAAGCCAGGAGTTCTTCGTAGGAGTAGGCGTTCTTCTGCATGGGCCACGCCCTAGCACGGCGCCGGGCCGGGCCTCAATGTTTCCCTGTCGAAACGGATCGTGATCGGGTCAATCCTCGCGGCACTGGACGGCCGGGTCGGCGCCCCAGATATCGCGCTCGCGCGCCCAACCGGAGGCTCCGTCGGCCCGCAGCCGGCACCAGCCCTTCTCGCATTTGTCGAGCCCCGCGACGCCTCGAGGCTTCAGATAGGCGGTGACCTTGGCGCCCTCCTTGGGGGATTTCAGCAACGGCAGGTTAGTGGGCTGGACCCGCATGGCCGAGCGGCGGCCATCAACGGTGCGCTTGTGCACCCAGGCCAGCCCCCCCTCCGGATCGCAGATCCGCCGCCACTCGCGGGTTTCGGCCACGACCTGCACCGGCAGGCCCTTGGCGCGGTAGATCCACAGCAGCTGGTGGGCCTCGTCGGGGCCCTTGCGAGCGTTGACCTCGGCGTATTTCAGCGAGACGTAGCGCGGCACTTCCAGGCCCGACGGCGTGATCCTGGGGCCTTGGGCCGCCGCCGGCCCCGCCGCGACGACCGCGAATCCCAGGAAAAGTCCCGTGAAACGCTTCCGGGCCGAACCTTGTTCTGTTTTCGACGGCATGTTGCTTGGCCCCTTCGGGCCCCTTTGCTACAGCTTTCAAACGCCCGTCAGTGAGAGCTTTTCAGTCCGACCATGGCCGCCCGCAAGCTCAAAGTCGTCGTCACCCGCAAACTCCCCGATCCGGTGGAGACGCGGATGCGCGAACTGTTCGACACCGAACTCAACGTCACCGACACGCCGATGACGGCGGACGAGCTCGTGGACGCCATGAGCCGCGCCGACGTGCTGGTCCCGACCATCACCGACCGCATCGACTCCCGCCTTCTGTCGCGATCCGGCGATCGGCTCAAGCTGATCGCCAACTTTGGCGCGGGCGTGGACAATATCGACGTCGCCACGGCCAACGCGCGCGGCATCATCGTCACCAACACCCCGGGCGTCCTGACCGAGGACACCGCCGACCTGACCATGACCCTGATCATGGCCGCCTCGCGCCGGATCGTCGAAGGCGCCGAAGTGGTCAAGGCCGGCGGCTTCCATGGCTGGTCGCCGACCTGGATGCTGGGCCGGCGCCTGTGGGGCAAGCGCCTGGGCATCATCGGCATGGGCCGCATCGGCCAGGCCGTCGCCCGCCGCGCCAAGGCCTTCGGCATGCAGGTGCACTATCACAACCGCAAGCCCGTCAGCCCGCGCATCGCCGAGGAACTGGGCTGCACCTACTGGGAAAGCCTGGACCAGATGCTGGCCCGGATGGACTTCATCTCGGTCAACTGCCCGCACACGCCCGCGACCTACCACCTGCTGTCGGCCCGCCGGCTGAAGCTGCTGCGGCCGCACGCCGTGGTCGTCAACACCGCGCGCGGCGAGGTGATCGACGAGGGGGCGCTGGCCAACATGCTGGCCAAGGGCGAGATCGCCGGCGCCGGTCTCGATGTCTACGAGCACGAGCCGGCCATCAACCCCAAGCTTCTCAAGCTGCCCAACGTCGTGCTGCTGCCCCACATGGGCTCGGCCACGGTCGAGGGCCGTATCGACATGGGCGAGAAGGTCATTGTCAACGTGAAGACCTTCATGGACGGCCACCGGCCGCCGGACCGGGTTATTCCGTCGATGCTGTAGCGGGCGGGGGGCTGCAAGCGCCCGCTTTCGGCCTTTTCCCGTGTCATCCCGGAAGCCTCGCAGAGGCTA
>CAKZJK010000355.1 GCA_936942565.1 uncultured Caulobacter sp.
ACAGTCGCGGAAGGGCGTGTCGATTGCCACGCCGGTCTTCGATGGCGCGCATGAAGCCGACATCAACATCCTGCTGGAAGAGGCCGGGCTTTCCGACACCGGACAGTCGACGCTGTATGACGGCCGTACGGGCGAGGAATTCGACCGCAAGGTGACCGTGGGCTATATCTACATGCTCAAGCTCAACCACCTTGTCGACGACAAGATCCACGCCCGTTCGATCGGTCCGTACTCGCTCGTCACGCAACAGCCGCTGGGTGGTAAGGCCCAGTTCGGCGGTCAGCGCTTCGGGGAAATGGAAGTGTGGGCTCTGGAAGCCTACGGCGCGGCCTACACCCTGCAGGAAATGCTGACGGTGAAGTCCGACGACGTGGCCGGCCGGACCAAGGTCTACGAGTCGATCGTCCGTGGCGACGACACGTTCGAAGCCGGTATCCCGGAAAGCTTCAACGTGCTGGTCAAGGAAATGCGCTCGCTCGGCCTGAACGTCGAGCTGGAGAACAGCTGATCCGGATCTCCCTCCCTGGCGTGACCGCCGGGGAGGGGCCTCCTTTCAGCCCTCTCCGACTTACGAATTTTCGCGGGAAACCCCGCAGAAGGAACCAAGATGAACCAGGAAGTCCTGAACATCTTCAATCCGGTCCAGGCCGCTCCGACCTTCGACCAGATCCGCATCTCGCTGGCCTCGCCCGAAAAGATCCGCTCGTGGTCGTTCGGCGAGATCAAGAAGCCCGAGACCATCAACTACCGCACGTTCAAGCCCGAGCGTGACGGCCTGTTCTGCGCCCGTATCTTTGGCCCGACCAAGGACTACGAATGCCTGTGCGGCAAGTACAAGCGCATGAAGTACAAGGGCATCATCTGCGAAAAGTGCGGTGTTGAAGTCACCCTGGCCCGCGTCCGTCGCGAGCGCATGGGCCACATCGAACTGGCCTCGCCGGTCGCCCACATCTGGTTCCTGAAGTCGCTGCCCTCGCGCATCGCCATGATGCTGGACATGCCGCTGAAGGACATCGAGCGCGTCCTCTACTTCGAATACTACATCGTCACCGAGCCGGGCCTGACGCCGCTGAAGCAGCACCAGCTGCTCAGCGAAGACGACTACATGCGCGCCCAGGAAGAGTACGGCGACGACAGCTTCACCGCCGAAATCGGCGCGGAAGCCATCCAGAACCTGCTGAAGGCGATCGACCTCGAAAAAGAGGCCGACCGTCTGCGCGAGGAACTGGCCGGCACCGTGTCGGACATGAAGCAGAAGAAGTTCTCCAAGCGCCTGAAGATCCTGGAAGCCTTCCAGGAAAGCGGCAATCGTCCGGAATGGATGATCATGACCGTGGTGCCGGTGATCCCGCCGGAACTGCGCCCGCTGGTGCCGCTGGACGGCGGCCGCTTCGCGACCTCGGACCTGAACGACCTGTATCGCCGGGTCATCAACCGTAACAACCGCCTGAAGCGCCTGATCGAGCTACGCGCGCCCGACATCATCATCCGCAACGAAAAGCGGATGCTGCAGGAGTCGGTCGACGCCCTGTTCGACAACGGCCGCCGCGGCCGTGTGATCACGGGCGCCAACAAGCGTCCGCTGAAGTCGCTGGCCGACATGCTGAAGGGCAAGCAAGGCCGCTTCCGTCAGAACCTGCTGGGCAAGCGCGTCGACTACTCGGGCCGTTCGGTCATCGTGGTGGGTCCCGAGCTGAAGCTGCACGAGTGCGGCCTGCCCAAGAAGATGGCGCTCGAACTGTTCAAGCCGTTCATCTATGCACGCCTTGACGCCAAGGGCTTCTCGTCCACCGTCAAGCAGGCCAAGAAGCTGGTCGAAAAGGAAAAGCCGGAAGTCTGGGATATCCTCGACGAGGTCATCCGCGAACATCCGGTGCTGCTGAACCGCGCCCCGACGCTGCATCGCCTGGGCATCCAGGCGTTCGAGCCGGTGCTGATCGAGGGCAAGGCGATCCAGCTGCATCCGCTGGTCTGCTCGGCCTTCAACGCCGACTTCGACGGCGACCAGATGGCCGTGCACGTCCCGCTGAGCCTGGAAGCTCAGCTGGAAGCGCGCGTCCTGATGATGTCGACCAACAACATCCTGTCGCCCGCCAACGGTCGCCCGATCATCGTGCCGTCGCAGGACATCGTCCTGGGCCTGTACTACCTGTCGGTCGCTCGCGAGGGTGAGCCGGGCGAAGGCAAGATCTTCGCGGATCTCGGCGAAATCGAAGCCGCGCTGTTGGAGCAACCGGCTGTGGCGCAGGCCGTGGTCGCACGGCGGGACGTCGGCGGCCGGGAGCTGACCGTCGCCTATCTCGTGCCGCGCGGACCGGCCATCGATGTGGCGCGACTGGGTCAGGGGCTCGGCCAGCGGCTGCCTGACT
>CAKZJK010000356.1 GCA_936942565.1 uncultured Caulobacter sp.
GAGGTCGAGATCAATTGCTTGATCTCCTTGGCCGCCTCGGCCGAGCGCTGGGCCAAGGCCCGAACTTCCTGCGCGACCACCGCGAAGCCCTTGCCCGCCTCGCCGGCCCGAGCGGCCTCGACGCCGGCGTTCAGGGCCAGGAGGTTGGTCTGGAAGGCGATTTCATCGATCACGCCAATGATCTGGCTGATCTGGCTGGACGAGCTTTCGATCTCGCTCATCGCCGCGACCGCGCGCTCGGCGATCTCGCCGCCGCTTTCGGCGTCGACCTTGGCGCTGCTGACGGCCGACCGGGCGTGGCCGGCGCCTTCGGCGGTCTTGTTGACCGTGGCGGTGATCTCCTCCAGCGCCGCGGCGGTCTCTTCCAGGCTGGCGGCCTGCTGTTCGGTGCGACGCGAAAGGTCGTCGGAGGCGGCGGAGATTTCCCGCGCGCCGCCGCTGATGGTCATGACGGCGTGGCGGACGCCCGACATCACGCTTTCCAGCTTGGCGATCGAGGCGTTGAAGTCGTCCTTCAGCTGCTCGGTCTTGGACGAGAGCTGTTCGGTGATGCGATGCGTCAGGTCGCCGGTGGACAGGGCATGCAGCCCCTTGCCCAGGGCCTCGATCGCCGCGCGATCCTCGGCCGCCTCGCGGGCCCGTTGAGCCTCGCTTCTGGCGCGCTCGGCCTCGCCGGCCTCGCGCATGGCGCCGGTTTCCTGCTCGAGACGAACGGCCCGCAGGCTGTTTTCCTTGAAGGTTTCGAAGGCGCGCGACAGCGAGCCCACCTCGTCGGCGCGATCGCGGTCGGGGGTTTCGACCTCGAAGTCGCCATCGGCCAGGCGCAGCATCGACTGGGTCATGCGGCCCACCGGCGCGGCGACCAGGCTGGTCAGCTGCCAGCCCATGCCCACCGCGATGACGACCAGGCCGATCCCGCCGCCGATCAGCATGGCCACCGACGAGAAGATCGCCTTGTGCTGGGCGGACTCGCGCACGGCCATCCGGGCCTGCTCGGTCGAGCGGATCACCCCGATCCGCTTGATGATGTGGGTCACCCGCGCCTTTTCGCCCGCGTCCGTGAGGGTCTGACGGCCCTCTTCCTTACGGGCGGGATCCAGGCCGGCCATGGTCAGCGGGCGACCATAGGTGTCCAGCCAGGTCTTGGTGTCGGCCTTGATCTTCGCCAGATCGGCCTTCTCCTGATCGGTCAGGTTGAAGGAGTCGAGCTTGGCGATCGCGTCGTTGAAGCCCTTCAGGCCCTCGTCGTAGGAGGCCATGTACTTGGCGCTGCCGGTCAGCAGGATTCCGCGCATCTGCGAGTTCACGCGCAGGATGCTCTTCTCGGCGGTCTGGGTCTGATCGATGATCGACTTGCTTTCGTCGTTCAGCCGGATGGCCGCCTGCATGCTGGTGAGCTGCAGGAAGACGCTGACGATCATCGCCACGGCCGCGGCCAGCAGAAGACCGAACGACAGCATGATCTTGTTACGGATCGAGATGTTCTTCAGGAAAGACATCCAGGGTCTCCAGACCGCGCGAAATTGAGGAAGGATTTGACTAGAATTCGATCTGCATGCGGGCTTGGAAGACTGTCACGTTGGCGTCGTTCTCGATCGTGCCGATCCGGCGGTTGTTGACCTTGGCCTTGGTGACGTTGGCCATGAAGCGGACGTTGCTCTGGGGGTACCAGTTCACGCCGGCGGTCAGGCCCTTGTAGGTGCCCGCGGTCGCCAGGCCCGGCTGGCTGGCCAGGGCGGTGACTGCGTTCGGGCTCATCTTGGTCAGGTCGGCGTAGTCGTAGCGACCGGCCACTTCGAAGGCGCCCTTGCCGCCCTTGTCGATCGGATGCAGGACCTTGACCTTGCCGAACTGGCCGGCCGCGCTGTACGGGCGCGTCTCGCCGGTCGGGAACCAGCTGGCCAGGGCGTAGCCGGTGACGATGTTGAAATCCTTGCCGCCATTGGCCGCGCTCTGGGCGGTGCTCACGCGGCTGACCTTGATCCGGGCGAGCTCGCCCTGGACCGAGACCGTCTTGTGGGTCCAGGCCGCTTCGCCAGCCAGAGTGGTGTCGCTTTTGCCGACCGCG
>CAKZJK010000357.1 GCA_936942565.1 uncultured Caulobacter sp.
CGAGGGCCTCCCTCAGCACCTCGATGGCCTCGGCCTCCCGGTTCAGTTCCCGGAGGGCGCAGGCGAGGTTGTTGGAGGCTTCGATGTTTTGGGGCTGGGCGATGCGAAAGTGCGCGAAGAAGCCGACGGCGAACTCGGGCATGTTCATTCGAAAGGCCAGGCGCCCCAGGTCGCCGGCGACGGGCCCATGGTCGACAAGAAGCTTCAGCGCCGCCTCGTACGCCCGCAGGGAAGAGCCATAGTCGCCGAGTTTTTCCCGCGCGATCCCCAGGACGTGCCAGGCGACCCCGAGCATCTGGTCCTTCTTCAGAAGCTTCAGCGCCAGTTTCTGCGCGAGTTCGAACTCGTTGGCGTGCACCGCCGCGATCGCGCGGCCCAGGACCTTGGCGTTCTCGATGTTCTTGATCTGCTGAGTGGCCTGCTTGAGGCGCTCCAGCGATTCCGTGGAAGCCGCGTCGCCGATGGCGTCCGAGATGTGACCCACATGGATCGGCGCCGCGCCGACGTCGGGCTGGGCGCGGGCGCTGGCCGACGTTTCCAGGGCGCTTTTTCGGGACATGGGGACCAGACCTCGGACACTGCTATTAACTATGTTTTGAGGCGTTATGCTTAATTGAGTCCTAAGCGCCTGTTTACGATCTTTAAGGATGCCGGCAAGACCGCGTTAACCGATCCGCGGCTAGCTTTGCGAAGTTCCATCACGGTCGATGGATCGGGCGAAGCGGCCAAAACGAAGGAGCGAGTTTAGGTGCCTTTGAAGCTGTCGCTGAAGCCCGGCGAGAAATTCGTACTGAACGGCGCCGTGGTCCAGAATGGAGACCGGCGCGGCGTTCTAGTGCTCCAAAACAAGGCTTCCGTTCTTCGCGAGAAGGACATCATGCAGCCGGATCAGGTCACGTCGCCGGCGCGGCGGATCTACTTCCCGGTCATGATGATGTATCTCGACGAGGGGAGCGCCGAGAAATTCTATGATGAATTCGCCAGTCGTCTGACGGAGTTCATGGGAGTCGTTCGCAACCCGGGCGTTCTCCAGGATTGTATAGCCATCTCGAAGCACGTGATGGCCCGCGAGTACTACAAGGCTCTGATGTTGAGCCGTAAGTTGATTGAATACGAAGACGAGAGGTTGGGGCATGTCTCTTCGGGCGTATCAGCAGGCGGCGACGCGGGCTGAGAATCCCCGTGAAATGGAGTACCGCCTGTTCGGGCAGGTGACGCGCGCCCTGATGGATGCGTCACAGGCTCCGGCGGATGACTTCGCGAAGCGGATCGACGCACTGGATTGGAATCGCAAGGTCTGGTCGGCCTTGGCGACCGACTGCTCGTTGCCGGACAACCAGCTTCCGATGGAGCTGCGCGCCAGCATCATCTCGCTCAGCCTGTGGGTCAGCCGTCACTCCAGCGCCGTGATGCGCAAGGAGGAGGAGTTCGAGCCTCTGATCGAGATCAATCGCATTATCATGCAAGGCTTGGCCGGGCGCGCCGACGCCGCCTGATTCCCAATTTTCGCAAGACTGAACGTCTTGCCTAGCGCCTCTGGAAAAACCTGCCGCCCGGCGAATTCTGCATTCGCCGGGCGGCTTCGTTTTGGGCGTCTAGTCTCCAGATAATTCAATTAAAACAAGCATCTAGAAACTGGCATCGCGTTGGCCGCGACTGGCCCGCTGCTTGCGATGGTTCGCGCGGGCAAAACGCCCGCCCGGCAATAGGCCGGATAAATCCCACCAAAACGGTAGGTCGCAATGCTGAACTCGATCAACACCAATCCTGGTGCGCTTCTCGCGCTCCAAAATCTGAACGCCACTAACACGGAGCTCAACACCACCCAGAGCCGTATCAACACCGGCAAGAAGGTCGCTAACGCCAAGGACAACGGCGCGATCTGGTCGATGGCCAAGATGCAGAGCGCGAGCTCGTCTTCGTTGAACGCCGTGAAGGATTCGCTCCAGCGCGGTCAGTCGACGATTGATGTTGCTCTCGCGGCAGGCGACACCGTCACCGATCTGCTCATGAAGATGAAGGAAAAGGCCCTGGCCGCTTCCGACACCTCGCTGAACACCGCCTCGT
>CAKZJK010000358.1 GCA_936942565.1 uncultured Caulobacter sp.
TACTCGCTGGTCACCGGCTATGTGGATCCGCCCAAGGGCCTGACGGTCCCGACCGGCGGTCACTACAACCCGTACTTCGCGGGCGACCTGACCTCGGCTTGGCACGGCGACCACAAGCACGTCCCGAAGGGCGGCTTCATCGCCATGGCCCCGCCGCTGAAGGCCGACCTGGTGACGTTCGACGACGGCACCAAGTCGACCCTCGACCAGCAGGCCAAGGACGTCTCGGCCTTCCTGATGTGGGCCGCCGAGCCCAAGCTGGAAGAGCGCAAGCAGACCGGCTTCGCCGTGCTGATCTACCTCGTCCTGCTGAGCGGCCTGCTGTACGCCAGCTACAAGACGGTGTGGCGCAACGAGTCGCACTAAGCGGCTGATCAGCGCTGATCTTCGAAGGGCCCGGTGGAAACACCGGGCCCTTCTGCTTTTGTGATCTAGACCTCAAGCCGCCAGCAAATCAGTCGCCCGTCTTCGTCGTCCTCACGCGCGCCTACGACCTCGAAGCCGTTGCGGGCCAGCGCCTTCTGGGACGCCAGGTTATCCACCGAGGTCTCGGCGGTGAGGGCGCGGACGCGATCATCCGACCGCGCCCAGGCGGCGAGATCGCCGACGGCGCGGGTGGCGACGCCCCTTCCCTGACGGCTGGTCGCGACGCCATAGCCGACTCGCAAGGATCGGTCCGCGGCGTCCAGGGTCTGGGTGGGCGAGATCAGCCCGACGATCTCGTCGTTCTCGACGATCATCCAGGCCGATGGACGGAAGGTCAGGCCGATCTGGTCGGCCAGCCGCGCCAGCATGGCGAGAACGTCCTGTGGAGCCACGGGGCTGTCGCACAGGCGATAGGGAGCGGGGGCCTCGCCGCGCAGCAGGGCGGCGAAGTCTTGGGTCGTGGCTTCTATGAGCATTCTGGTCTCGGTGATCTTGATGCGCGCGGGAAGCGCGTGACCGAGCGGCGGACGTCAGCCAGGCAGGCGCGCCTCGCCGCAACGACGGCTGTGCGTGGGGGCGGCGGCGATCAAAGGCGCTCTCCTGCGTCTGAGCGTCGTTCGTAGCGGCGGGCCGAAGCGCGCGCAAGCGCGTCCGATTACGGCGCCACCGACAGGGTTCGCGCCTCGGCGTCCAGGCGAAGACGATGGCGGGCCCACAGCCCTGTCCCGAGCGTCCCGCTGACGCCCTCGGGCAGGTCGTCGGCGAGCGTGGCGGGGACGTTCTCGGCCAGGACGCCGCCGATCGACAGCGCCCGCAGCCGCGCGGGCGCCTTGTGGCGGGGGGCTGGATTCAACTTGCCCGTCGCGACGGCGTCGCGGGTCGAGAGGCGGGTCATGGCCCTCGAGGCGGTGTCGATCGCGAAGGCTCCGTAGAACGCGCGGGGACCGTCGCTGACGCCCGCCGCGACGGTCGGCAGGCCATCGATCATCGAGACCGGGAACACGACCTGGCGCTTTGGGCGCCAGGGCCGGTCGATGCGCAGCCGGCAGCGGGCGAAGTCGATCTCGACGCTGTGGCCGGCCAGGACGTCCATGCCGATCACGCCCGCGATCGGGGTGACGAACCCCGCCCCGCGCGCGTCGAGGTCGGCGACCTTGACCGCCACGGCCGTCGCCTTCAACCCGGCCACCTGGACCGAGGTGGTGATCTCGGGCTCAAGGATGCCCTCCATCTCGGCCTTGGTGTTGTGCAACAGGGTGCGCGGCGCCGAGAGGTCGATGACGTAATCCCCGGCCATGACACCGATCACCGCCGGCGCCACCACCGCGCCGTTCTCGAACCAGCAGTCCGTCTCGCCGGCATAGGCCAACGGGGCCAGCAGCAGCGGTGGCATCAGGGCCAGCAAGGCGAGGCGGGGGTGCATCGACGGGAGCCTAGCGCAGCCTTGGGGCGCAAGCGACGGCCAAAGCTCAAGCCTCGCCCTTGCCGCCCGCGGATCGCTGGAACAGCTGGAAGGTGCGCAGCAGGGCCAGGTGGGCGCTGTCGGGGTGATGACCGCTGGGGGCGACGA
>CAKZJK010000359.1 GCA_936942565.1 uncultured Caulobacter sp.
GCGGACCCCCTCCGTCTCGATGCGTATTCGCATCGATCCACCTCCCCCTAATGGGAAGGAGAGATCGCGCCGCTCAGCACTCCACCCGGTTCACCGACAGGCCTACCGCCAGCCCCCCCATCGAGGTCTCCTTGTAGATCTCGTTCATGTCCTCGCCGGTGCGTTTCATCGTGGCGATGACCTTGTCGAGGGACACTGAATGCTGGCCGTCGCCCAGCAGGGCCAGGCGGGCGGCGTCGATGGCCTTGATGGCGCCCATGGCGTTGCGCTCGATGCAGGGGATCTGAACCAGGCCGCCGATCGGATCGCAGGTGAGGCCGAGGTTGTGCTCCATCCCGATCTCGGCGGCGTTCTCGATCTGGGCGTTGGTCCCGCCCAGCGCCGCCGCCAGGCCCGCGGCCGCCATCGAGCAGGCCACGCCCACCTCGCCCTGGCAGCCGACCTCGGCGCCGCTGATCGAGGCGTTGCGCTTGTAGAGCGCGCCGATCGCCGCCGCCGTCAGCAGGAAGGTCCGGATCTGCTCGGGCGAGCCGTTGTGGAAGCGGACGAAGAACCGCAGCACCGCCGGGATCAGCCCCGCCGCGCCATTGGTCGGGGCGGTGACGACGCGGCCGCCGGCGGCGTTCTCCTCGTTGACCGCCATGGCCCACAGGTTGACGAAGTCCATGGCCGCCAAGGGATCGCTGATCTGGCGCTCCATTCGGCCCTGGATGGTCTGGTGGATCTGGCGGGCGCGGCGCTTGACGGTCAGGCCGCCGGGCAGGACGCCGTCCTGGCGCATGCCGCGATCGATGCAGGCTTCCATGGCGCCGAAGATGCGGTCGAGGCCGGCGTTCATCTCGCCCTCGCTCATCCGCGCTCGCTCGTTGGCGGCCATGACCTGGGCGATGGTCAGCTTTGCCTCGTCGGCGCGCTCGAGCAGGTCGGCCGAGCTTTCGAACGGGTAGGGGACGGCCGGGCCTTCTTCCGGCGGGGCGTTGCTCCCCATCTCGCGTTCGTCGCGGACGAAGCCGCCGCCGATCGAGAAATAGGTCCGCTCGGCCAGTGGCGCGCCGGCCTGGTCGTGGGCGACGAAGGTCAGGCCGTTGGGGTGCTGGGGCAGGCGCTCGTGGCCCAGCCAGACGATGTCCTTGGTCTCGTCGAAGGCGATGTCGACGCCCTCTCCCCCCGAGGCGCCGCCCAGCTTCAGCGACTGGGTCGCCTGGACCTCCAGCAGGGCCGCCTCGCCGGCGTCGGGATCGAGGTCTGCGGGCACGAAGCCCAGCAGACCCAGGATCACCGCCCGGTCGGTGGCGTGGCCGCGCCCGGTCAGGGCGAGGGAGCCGTAGAGCCGTGTCTCGACCCGCGCCGCCCGTTCCAGCTGGCCCGCCGCGCGCAGCCGCGCGACGAACAGTCCCGCCGCCGTCATCGGCCCCATGGTGTGGCTGCTCGACGGGCCGACGCCGAGTTTGAAGAGGTCGAAGACGGAGGTGGTCATGTCTCGTGTAACTCACACTCGTCATCCCGGAAGCCTCGAAGAGGCTATCCGGGACCCAGGGGCGGCCGGCGGTGCGGTGGCCCCTGGGTCCCGGCTCTACGCTGCGCTCCGGCCGGGATGACGAGAGAAAGAGCGCTTCAACCGAACCTTACTTGCGCTGCGCCGCCGTGGCGTCGCGCAGGGCCTTGAACTCCGAGCCGGCCTGCCATTGCGGCCAGACGCGGCTGTTGGCGAGGTCGGCGCCGATCTCGTAGACGAGGCCGATATCGGCGGCCTGGCCCGAGAGATCCCAGTCGGGCGACCACTCGTCGGCCGGCTGGTGGTAGCGCTTCTCGACATAGTCGTTCTCGGCCTTCTCGCCGGCTTCCTTGCCGCCGTTGACGAGGTCCGTGCCCGAGCCGATCGAGATGGCCGGCACGCCGCGCTTGGCGAACGGGAAGTGGTCCGAGCGGTAGAAGTGGCCGGCCTGCGGCAGGGGATCGGGCGAGAAGTAGCGGCCCTTGGCCTTGGCCTTGGCGACCAGCATGTCCTGCAGGTCGACCTTGCCATCGCCCGAGGTCGTCACGTCCTTGGCCGGGCCGGCGGCCGACAGGGCGTCGATGTTGATGTCGCCGACGGTCTTGGCCAGCGGGAACAGCGGGTTGGCGCCGTAATATTCCGAGCCCAAGAGGCCCTTTTCCTCGGCGGTCACGGCCAGGAACAGGATCGAGCGCTGCGGGGCGGGCTGGCTCTTGAACGCGCGGGCCAGCTCCAGAAGCGCGGCGATGCCGTCGGCGTTGTCGACCGCGCCGTTGTAGATCTTGTCGCCGCGCGCGTCGGGCGCGCCGACCCCCAGGTGGTCCCAGTGGCCGCTGTAGATCACGGTTTCGTCCGGATACTTCGTCCCGACGATGCGGCCGGCGATGTTCTTGGAGACGATGACCTCGTGCTTGACCTTGTAGTCCGCCGAGAAGGTCGCGCCGCTCAGGACGACCGGCTTGAAGTCGCGGGTCTGGGCCTGCTTCTTCAGGGCCTCGAAGTCGAGGCCGGCCTGCTTGAAGAGGTCGACGGCGACGTCGCGCTGGACCCAGGCCTCCATCGCGGGGTGCGACTTGGCCGGCTCCTGGCGGACGATGTCGAACATCACGTTGGTGTTGGAGTTCTTGACCGTGTTCCAGCCGTACGAGGCCGGGGCGGTCTCGTGGACGATCAGCACGCCGGCCGCGCCCTGGCGGGCGGCCTCCTCGTACTTGTAGGTCCAGCGGCCGTAATAGGTCATGGCCTTGCCGCCGAAGTCGCCGGATCCGGTCTCGAAGTCCGGATCGTTGATCAGCACGACCAGGATCTTGCCCTTCAGGTCCATGCCCTTGAAGTCGTCCCAGTTCCGCTCGGGGGCCTTCACGCCATAACCGACGAAGACCAGCTGGGCGTCCTTGATCGAGACGGCGTCGACATTGGTCATGGCCGCGCGGATCGCGACCTGCTCGCCCTGGGTCAGGGCTTGAGCCTTGCCGCCGACGGTGACGCTGGCGGTCACCGGGCCCTCGATCTGGAACTTGCCCAGCGGCACGTCCTGGGTCCAGGCGCGCTTGCCGTCCTTTTGCACGTCGCCGGCGGGGGAGAGACCGATGGCCTTCATCTGATCGACGATATAGGCGACGGCCTTCTTCTCGCCCTCGGTGGCCGGACCGCGCCCCTCGAATTCGTCGGACGAGAGGACCTTGATGTGGCCCGAGAGCTTGGCGGGGTCGATCTTGGGCGCGTCGGCCGCGTGCCCGAGCATGGGCGCGGCGAGAAGGGCGGTGGCGAGCAGCAGGCGTTTCATCGCAACTCCATCCGGGAGCAAATCTTGTCGTTGAGCGCGGGAACGTAGAGGGGGTTTGCTGGCGTGGCTAGGGGGCGTTGGGGCGGGCG
>CAKZJK010000360.1 GCA_936942565.1 uncultured Caulobacter sp.
CCCATCGAGGGGAGGGGACTTTTCCGGAGAACCCCATGAAGGAAACCAAACACGCGGCCTCGCCCGAGGCCCGCGCGGCGCTGGCTGACGTCCTGACCGCGTTCGAGAGCTTCAAGGCCGCCAATGACGCGCGCCTGGCCGCCATCGAGACCAAGCGGGCCGACGTCCTCTTGGAAGAGAAGGTCGGTCGCATCGACGAGGCGGTCAGCCGCGCTCAGGATCGCCTCGACCGCCTGATGTCCGACCTGCGTCGCCCCACCCTGGGCGGCGAGGCGCCGCTCGCCAGCGTCGACGAGCGCAAGGCCGCCTTCGACCGCTATGTGAAGACCGGCGAGACCCCCGCCGCGCTGCTGGAAGCCAAGGGCCTGTCGGAAGGCACGGCCACGGCCGGCGGCTATGTCGCTCCGCCGGAGCTGGAGCGGCTGATCCTGCGCCGCCTGGCCGCCACCAGCCCGATGCGCGAGATCTGCCAGGTCCGCACGATCGGCGCCGGGACCTTCCGCAAGCCGGTCTCGCCGACGGGTCTCGCCGCCGCCTGGGTGGCCGAGACCGCCGCGCGGCCCGAGACGACCGCCCCGACCCTGGACGTCATCGACTTCCCGGCCGGCGAGCTCTACGCCAGCCCGGCCGCCACCCAGGCCCTGCTGGACGACGCCTATATCAGCATCGACGAGTGGTTGGCGGAAGAAGTGCAGGACGCCTTCGCCGCCCAGGAGACCTCGGCCTTCGTGTCGGGCGACGGGGTGAACAAGCCCAAGGGCCTGCTCGCCTACACCGCCGCGCCGGACGCGTCCTACACCTGGGGCCAGGTCGGCTATCTGGCCACCGGCGTCGCCGGTGGCTGGACCGCCAGCAACCCGACCGACAAGCTGATCGACCTGATCTACGCCACCAAGACCCAGTACCGCCAGAACGGCCGCTTCGTGATGAACCGCCGCACGGTCAGCGCGGTGCGCAAGTTCAAGGACGCGCAAGGCAACTACATCTGGAACGCGGCCCTGCAGCCGGGTCAGTCGGCCTCGCTGCTCGGCTTCCCGGTCACCGAGATCGAGGCCATGCCGGACGTGGCCGCCAACGCCCTGGCCGTGGCGTTCGGCGACTTCGAGAAGGGCTACCTGATCGTCGACCGCGCCGGGGTGCGGGTCCTGCGCGACCCGTACTCGGCCAAGCCGCACGTCCTCTTCTACACCACCAAGCGCGTCGGCGGCGGCGTGCAGAACTTCGACGCGATCAAGCTGCTGAAGTTCGCGGCGAGCTAG
>CAKZJK010000361.1 GCA_936942565.1 uncultured Caulobacter sp.
TCGCCCGGCCGCTCCGTCGCCTCCCCAGCACCTTCAGCGGTCAGCCGCGTGAAGCGGCGAAGCCGTGTCTACAGCGCCAGCCCATAGAGCCGCCGGTCACGGCGTTCGCCGTCCCGATGCACCGAGCCCTTCAGATAGCCCTCCGGCTTGAAGCCCAGCTTCTCCAGCAGCTTTTCGCCGTGATCGCCGATGTGGACGCTGGCGACCAGGCTCTTGAGGCCCTCGCTGGCGGCGTGGGCGAGGAGGGCGGTGACGGCCTCGTAGCCGAAGCCTCGACCCCAGTTGTCGCGGGAGATCACGAAGCGGATCGCGGCTCGGCCATGGCGGCGGTCGAAGTCGATGAACTCGCAATAGCCCAGGAAGAGGCCGCTGTTGGTATGCCGGATCGTCCAGTAGGCGGCCTCGTCGGCGGCCATCTGCTCGACCTGGTAGGCGACGCGCCGGGCGACCTCGTCGGGGTCCTCGATCGGCTCCTGATCGAGGTTGGACATCACCTCGGCGTCGCTGAGGAACGGATAGACCCGCGGGGTGTCTTCGACCGTCAGGGGCGAGAGGGTCAGGCGGGCGGTCTCGAGAATCATGCGGTCCAATATCGGGGGCTGGAAGGCTTATGGAAACAGGACTTTGGGGCTTGCGTCGAGCGCCGCGCTTCCCAGCTATGGCGCGGAGGCGTCTCTAGTGGTAGAGGGGCCGCTTCGTTTTTCGCGCGGCTTTTGACCGCGCCCGGATCGAGATTACATTCGTCATGCTCATCGGCGTCCTGCTGGCCATCAACATCGTCGTCTGCCTCGGCCTGATCGGGGTGGTCCTGCTGCAACGCTCCGAGGGTGGCGCGCTGGGCATGGGCGGCGGCTCGTCCAGCTTCATGACCGCCCGCGGGGCCGGCGACCTCCTGACCCGCATCACCTGGATCCTGTTCTCGATCTTCCTGCTGATCAGCCTGGCGCTGACGATTCTGACGGGTCGTCTGAACAGCGGCGGCTCGGTGGTGGACCGCCTGGACATCCAGAACCTCGATTCCAAGGCTCTGAACGCCGCGCCGACCGCTCCGGCGCCCGCCGATGTCGCGCCGGGTCCCATTCAGGCTCCGACGCCGCAATTGAACACGCCGGCTCCGGCGGCGCCGCAGCCCTCGCTGCTGGCGCCCGCGCCTCAGGCCGCTCCGGCCAAGAAGCCGGCGGCCCCCGCGGCCAGCAAGCCGGCCGAGGCCTCGACCCCCACGGTCGCCGCGCCGCCGGCCGAGCAGCCCAAGCCCTAACCGCTTCCTCCGGAAGCTTCGTCCGACCCCCGAGGGCAACCCCGGGGGGCGAAACTTGTTGATGAACGCAGGTCTTTTCACCGGCGTCGTCGAATCACGAGTAATCTGATCGCCCATGACGCGGTACATCTTCATCACCGGCGGCGTGGTTTCCTCGCTTGGCAAGGGTTTGGCCTCGGCGGCGCTCGGCGCGCTGCTGCAAGCGCGCGGCTACACGGTCCGTCTTCGCAAGCTCGACCCCTATCTGAACGTCGATCCGGGCACGATGAGCCCCTATCAGCACGGCGAGGTCTTCGTGACCGACGACGGCGCCGAGACCGACCTTGATCTGGGTCACTACGAGCGCTTCACCGGCGTGTCGGCCAACAAGGCCGACAACATCACGACCGGCCAGATCTACAAGACGATCATCGAGAAGGAGCGCCGCGGCGACTATCTGGGCGCGACCGTCCAGGTCATTCCGCACGTCACCAACGAGATCAAGGACTTCGTCCTCTCGCCCGCCATGGACGAGACGGGCCAGAAGGCCGTCGACTTCGTGCTGGTCGAGATCGGCGGCACGGTCGGCGACATCGAGGGCCTGCCGTTCTTCGAAGCCATCCGCCAGCTGCGCCAGGACCTGCCGCGCGGCCAGAGCTGCTACGTCCACCTGACCTTGCTGCCGTTCATCAAGACTGCCGGCGAGATGAAGACCAAGCCGACCCAGCACTCGGTCAAGGAACTGCGCTCGATCGGCATCCAGCCGGACATCCTGCTGTGCCGCTGCGAGCAGGAGATCCCGCCCGAGGAAAAGCGCAAGATCGCCCAGTTCTGCAACGTGCGGCCCAGCGCGGTCATCCAGGCGATGGACTCCTCGTCCATCTACGCCGTGCCGATCGACTATCACGAGCAGGGCCTGGACGCCGAAGTCCTGGACGTCTTTGGCATCCACGACGCGCCGGCGCCGAACCTGTCGCGCTGGAAGGCGATCGACGACACCGTCCAGCATCCCGACGGCGAGGTCACCATCGCCGTGGTCGGCAAGTACACGGTGCTGAAAGACGCCTACAAGTCGCTGATCGAGGCTCTGCACCACGGCGGCCTGGCCAACAAGGTCAAGGTCAACCTGGACTGGGTCGAGAGCGAGACCTTCGAGGGCGACGAGGGCGCGGCCGCGGCCCGTCTCGAGAACGCCCACGCCATCATGGTGCCTGGCGGCTTCGGCGAGCGGGGCGCGGAGGGCAAAATCCGCGCGGCCCAGTTCGCCCGCGAACGCAAGGTGCCTTACTTCGGCATCTGCTTCGGCATGCAGATGGCCGTGATCGAGACCCTCAGGAATGTCGCGGGCGTCAAGGACGCCAGCTCCAGCGAGTTCGGTCCGACCGAGCGTCCGGTGGTCGGCATCATGACCGAGTGGATCAAGGGCAACGAGACGGTCCAGCGCCGCTCCAACGACGACCTGGGCGGCACCATGCGCCTGGGGGCCTACGAGGCCGTCCTGACGCCAGGATCCAAGGTCGCGGACATCTACGGCGCGACCGAGATCAGCGAGCGCCATCGCCACCGCTACGAGGTCAATATCGGCTACGTCCACATCATGGAGGACGCGGGCCTGAAACTGACCGGCCGCTCACCCAACGGCGTGCTGCCCGAGATCGTCGAGCGGGACGACCATCCTTGGTTCATCGGGGTGCAATATCACCCCGAACTGAAGAGCCGGCCGTTCGCGCCGCACCCGCTTTTCGCCAGCTTCATCGCCGCCGCGAAGGAGCATGGACGTCTCGTTTAGAGGCGTTCTACCCAGGTCTTGCATCCGGGGAGAGATTCGGGCATAAGCCCCCGCTCACGCGGCGGCCTGGGTCGAACCCTAGTCGCCGCTTCCGATTTTCACGCTCAGCGAGCAGAGTCACTTCGATGGCCGTTCCCAAAAGAAAAACTTCGCCTTCTCGCCGGAACATGCGCCGGTCGCACCACGCCCTGGGCGCTAACTCGTTCATCGAGGACAAGGACACCGGCGAGCTGCGTCGTCCGCACCATGTCGATCTGAAGACCGGCATGTACAACGGCAAGCAGATCCTGACGCCGAAGGAAGACTAAGGTCTCCTTTGCGTCTCTGACGGCTTGAAAGCGCCGCCCGGCTCAGCTGGGCGGCGTTTTTCGTCATGCGCCCGCGAAAAGGTGTTAGCCTCCGTATCGGGAGGAACGCCCATGCTCACGCGCCGGACCATAACGGCGGGACTGGGTCTGTCGATCGCCGCGCCCCCCGCGCTGGCGAGCGCCATCGCGCCGGTTCCATTGCCGCAGCTTCCACCGCCAACCGCGCCGCCGCCCGATCAACTGCTGATGCTCGACGCGGGCCTCGATCAGGACGCCCGCCTGACCGTCGAGGTCACGGTCAACGGACAGGGCCCTTTTCACTTCGTCGTCGACACGGGCGCGGACCGCTCGGTCCTGACCCCCGGCGTCGTCGAACGTTTAGCCTTGCCGCCAGGCCCGGAGATCATCGTCCATGGGGTATCGGGGACGGTGACGACGACAACCGCGCGGATAACCAATCTTCGCGCCGGCGACTCCAAGCTGACCGACGTGGACCTTCCGGTGCTCCCTTACGAGCGCGTGGGCGCCGACGGTCTTCTGGGCGTCGACATCCTGGAAGGTCGGAACATCGTCATGGATTTCCCCAGGAAGCGACTGGAGATCAGACGCACCCAGGGGATGTCGCGGGTCGCGCGGTTGTCGAGCGAGGTCTCGGTGGCCGCGGATGAACGGTTCGGCCGACTGACCCTGGCCGACTCTCGCATCGGCGGTGTGCGGTCCCTGGCTTTCATCGACTCCGGGGGCGGGGTCAGTATCGGCAACATGGCCCTGGCTCGGGCGATC
>CAKZJK010000362.1 GCA_936942565.1 uncultured Caulobacter sp.
GAAGTGGTCGGCATTGTCGGTCCGAACGGCGCCGGCAAGACCAGCCTGCTGCGCGCCGTGGCCGGCCTTCTGCGTCCGGCGGAGGGGACCATCGCGTTCGAAGGCGCGGACGGACCGCTGGAAGCCGACGCGGCCCGGGCCGAGCATCTTCACCTGCTGGGCCACCATGATGGCCTGAAGTCCAGCCGCACCGCCTGGGAGGAGCTGTGCTTTCAGACCCTGTGGACCGGTGGAACCGAGGAGAGCGCCCGCGCGGCGGCCAAGCGTTTCGACCTGATGCGCCTGCTCGACCTGGAGGTCCGACGCCTCTCGGCTGGCCAGCGCCGGCGCCTGGCCCTGGCGCGCCTGGCCGCCAGCCCGCGCTCGCTGTGGCTGCTGGACGAGCCGATGGCGCCGCTGGACGCCGCCCAGCGCGCCGCGTTCGGCGAGGTCATGAGCCAGCACCCGGCCGGCGGCGGCATGATCCTGGCCTCGGTGCACGACCCTCTGCCGATCCCCACGCGATCCGTGGAGATCGGGCAATGAAGGCGTTCGGCGTGCTCCTGCGGCGAGAACTGTCCCTGGCCTGGGGCAAGGGCGGCGGCCCGCTGCTGGCCCTGACCTTCTACGCCTGCGTCGTGGTTCTGCTGCCCATGGCGTCCGGCCGCGCGCCCGAGCGGCTGGCGGCGATCGCACCCGGCATCGCCTGGCTTGCCCTGGCCCTGGCCGCCCTTCTCTCGCTCGAAAGGCTGTTCGAGCGCGACTACGAGGACGGGACGCTGGACCTGCTGGCCCTCGGCCCCGCGCCGCTGGAGGCCGTGGCGGTGGCCAAGTGCCTGGCCCAGTGGCTGGCGACTGGCGCGCCGCTGGCCCTGGCCGCGCCCGTGGCGGCCCTGATGCTGGGCGCGGACCTCAAGGTCATGCCTCTGTTGGTGCTGTGCGCCCTGATCGGCGGCCTGGCCTTCGCCTTCCTGGGCGGCCTCGGCGCGGCCCTGGCCTTGGGGAGCAAGCGCGGCGGCCTTCTGGTGGCGGTGATCGTGCTGCCGCTGTTCGCGCCGCCGGTCATCTTCGGCGCCGGCGCCCTGGACGGCTATTCGGCCGGCCTGCCGTGGACCGGCGGGCTGCTGCTGATGCTGGCCTATTGCGCCGGGGCGGTGGCCCTGTCGCCGCTGGCCATGGGCGCGGCGTGCCGGAACGCGCTCGACTAGGGCGTTGGAGCCACGGTCGCCCGCAGCTCGCCCCGCGCGGCGTCGCGCTCGCCCAGCACCACCGCGAAGCTGCCGCCGATGATCATCAGGCCGCCCGCCAGAAGCGGCAGGGTCAGGTGGTCGCCGAACAGCAGCACCCCGCAGCCCGCGCCGATCAGCGGCTCGATATTGATGAACACCCCGGCGCTGGCAGCGCCCACCCGGGCCGCGCCGAACTGCCAGGCCGCCGTCGCCAGCAAGGTCGCCAGGACGCCCTGGGCGACCACGGCGGCCCAGACCGGTGGGCTCAGATCGACCCTCGGCGCGCCATGCATGACCAAGGCGATCGGCAGAACGGTCGCCGCGGCGACGATGATCGACACGGCCGGAATGGCCATCGGGTTGGACGTGGCGGGCGCGCGGCGCAGGCCAGGAACACGAACAGCGCCGCGATCGACAGGGCCACGCCCCACGGGGAGCTCGCGCCGTCCGGCTTGCCCGCGATCAGGGCCGCGCCCAGGGTCGCCGCCGCCACGCCGGCCCAGGAAGCCTTCGAGACCTTCTCGCCCAGCACCCTGGCGCTGACGGCGATCAGGGCGGGCATGGCGCCGACCAGCAGCGCCGCCACGGTCACGCTGACGTGGGCCAGGCCCTCGAACTGGACCAGGAACGCCACGCCATAGAGCACGCCCGCCGCCAAAACGATCGGCGAGCGGAACAGGGCGCGGACCTCCGGCCGGCGCAGGGCGAACGGCGCGGCGGCCAGGGCGGCGACCGCGAACCGCAGCAGCACCATGTGCGCGGCCTGGGCCTGCGTCAGGATCAGCTTGCCCGTGGGAAAGCCAAGACCCCAGCAGACGCCGGCCAAGGCCAGGGCCAGAAACGCGATCGACTTCATGCGGACTCCGCGCGGAAACAAAGGGGTGGGGGAGCGGACCGCGCGGCCCGCCTCGCATCGACGTGTAGCGTCGCTGGATCCCGGAATTGTCAGCGGTGTAGCGCGCCACGGGCCGAGCGCGCAAACCGCGTGTCGCCGCCGCGCTTCAAGTCTGTAAAATTGTTCATCTATTCCGACATTTTCGCGCCACATCGCGATGGCCAAGCTTTCGCCAGTTCAACCGACAGGAGCTCACACCATGCGTAAAAGCCTTATCCGCCTGGCGCTCGCTGGCGCCGCCGTCACCGCTCTGGCCGCCGGCGCCGCCTCGGCCCAGGTTCCCGCCCCGCCCGAACCGCCGGCCCCGCCCGCGCCGCCGCCACCCCCGATGGAAGCCATGATGGCGATGGGTCCGGGCATGATGATGCACCATGGCCGCGCACCCAATCCGGAACATCACGCCCAGCATCTGCGCGATGTCCTGCAACTGCGCCCCGACCAGGAAGGCGCGCTGAAGGCCTATGTCGAGGCCACCGCGCCGAAGATGCTGGTCCGCAAGGACGAGGCCGACGGCAAGGATGGCCCCGATCGCGCGATCAATCGCAAGCCGCCCACCACGCTGGAACGCCTGGACCACATGTCCAAGGCGGCCGAGGCGCTGCAAAAGCGCGTCGCGGCGACGCGCGCCTTCTACACCGCCCTGTCGCCCAGCCAGCAGAAGGCGTTCGACGCCCTCGACCTGGAAGGCGGCGGCGATCACGTCTTCGTCCGTCGCTTCGAGACCCGCGGCCCGGCCCCGTTCAAGGGCGCTAAAACCCCGGTCATTCAACGCAAGGTCGGCTGACTCCGACCCGCGTCGGGAGGGCGGCGCGCCTGCACGCGTCGCCCTTCTTCGGCCGCTTCCCGGGCTCCGTAGCGATACGGCCATTGCCCGCGCCGCCCGGCCGCTCTAGAGCGTGATCCATGGACGCGCGCCACACGTTCGATTTCCTGACCAACCCCGAGCGGTTCATGGCCTTCTCGCGGTGGGCCGCCCCGCTGCTGGGCGCTCTTTCCGCGGTCGCCGCCGTCGTGGGCCTCGTGCTGACCTTCGCGGCGCCCGAGGACGCCCTGCATGGCGACGGGGTGCGGATCATGTTCATCCACATTCCAGCCGCCTCGCTCTGCCTGTTCATCTATCTTTGCCTGGGCGTGGCCAGCTTCCTGTCGTTAGTGTTCCGCCAGGCGCTGGCGGATCTGGCGGCCCAGGCCTGCGCCCCGATCGGCGCGATCTATACGGCGCTCGCCTTGATCACCGGCTCGCTATGGGGCCGCCCCGCCTGGGGAACCTGGTGGGTGTGGGACGCACGCCTGACCTCGGTGCTGGTGCTGCTGCTGTTCTATCTGGGCTACATGGCCCTGCGCGGGGCGCTCGAGGACGAGCAGAAGGCCGCGCGCGCCGCGGCGATCCTGGCCCTGGTCGGCCTGATCAACCTGCCGATCGTCAAATTCTCGGTCGAATGGTGGAACACCCTGCACCAGGGCTCCTCGACCTTCATGGCCGCCAAGGGCGACGGCCTGCCGGCGATCTACGCCTGGCCGGCGGTGTTGATGGGGCTGTCGTACCTCGGCGCGTTCGGCGCCCTGTGGCTGGTGCGGATCCGCGCCCTGGTCTGGCGGCGCAAGGCCCGCAGCCTCTCCATGAAACTCGCGGAGGGCGCGCGATGAGCTTCGATTTCGACGCGGGCAAGTACGCGGCCTATCTGTGGCCGGCCTTCGCCATCTCGGCCCTCGCCTTCGCTTGGATGATCGCCAGCAGCCTCTTGATGGCCCGCCGCTGGCGGCGCGAAGCCGAACGCCTGCAGGCCGAGCTCGAGGCGACCCAGCCGTGAAGCGCTGGCTGGCCTTCGTCCCGCTCTTGATCCTGCTGGCCCTGGCGGGCCTGTTCGCCGGCTACGCGCTGAAGCGCGATCCGCGCGTCCAGCCCCACGCCCTGGTCGGCAAACCAGCGCCCGCCCTGTCGTTGCCGGAGCTGACCAGCGGAACGCCGACGGCGATCCGCGCGCCCGGCCGGGGGCCCATCCTCGTGAACTTCTTCGCCTCGTGGTGCGCCCCCTGCGAGGTCGAGCACCCGCAGCTGATGGCCCTGAAGGCCCAAGGCGTGAGCGTGGTTGGCGTCGCCTACAAGGACGCGCCGGCCAACACCCAGGCCTTCCTGACCCGCCTCGGCGACCCCTTCGCCCTGCATCTGGTCGACCGTGACGGCCGCGCGGGGCTGGAGTTCGGCGTCACCGGCGTGCCCGAGACCTATCTCGTGGGCTCCGACGGGGTGATCATCGCCAAGCACACCGGCCCGCTGACGCCGGACGCGGCCGAAGAGCTGCTGAAGAAAGCGCGATAGAGATTGTCATCCCGGCCAAGCGCGAAGCGCGCCG
>CAKZJK010000363.1 GCA_936942565.1 uncultured Caulobacter sp.
AGTTGGGCCTCGGTGAACAGGAACTCCTTGGCGTAGCCCGCCACGTGCTTGGACTGGCCGCGCACGACGATGGAGTCGCCGCCGCCCGGCGTCAGGAAGTCCCAGACCGTGATCTTGTCCGACAGCGCCATGCGGGCCTGGTCGATGTACGAGACCTCGAGATTGGCGCCCAACTGCACCGAGCCGGCGTCCAGCGCCAGTTCGCCCAGCAGCAGCTTGACCAGGGTGGTCTTGCCCGCGCCGTTGGGGCCGACCAGCGCCACGCGGTCGCCGCGCAGGATGCGGGTCGAGAAGTCCTCGACGATCGTCCGCTCGCCAAAACGCTTGGTGACGCCCTTGGCCTCGACCACGCGCTTGCCCGAGATCCCGGCGGACTCGACCGCCATGGTCATGGTCCCGCGCTGGTCGCTCTGGCGGTCCTTCTTCTCATTGCGCAAAGCCAGCAGCGCGCGGCGGCGGCCTTCGTTGCGGGCGCGCCGACCTTGCACGCCGCGCGCCAGCCAAGCGTTCTCGCGCTCCAAGACCTTGTCGAGACGGCGCCCCTCTTCGGCCTCGGCCGCCAAGACGCTGTCGGCCCAGGCCTCGAACTCCGAGAAGCCTCGGTCCAGGCGGCGGATCTTGCGGTGCTCCAGCCAGAAGCAGCGCTCGGTCACCCGGTTCAGGAAGGCGCGGTCGTGGCTGACGATCAGCACGGCGCACTTCGAGGCGGCCAGCTCTTCTTCCAACGTCTGGATCGCGAAGATGTCCAGGTGGTTGGTCGGCTCGTCCAGCAGCAGCACGTCGGGCTGCTCGGCGAAGGCGCGGGCGAGCGCGGCGCGGCGGGTCTCGCCGCCGGACAGGCCCTTGGCGGCCTTGTCGGGATCGAGGCCGAAGTCGGTCAGGGCGGCTTGCGCCTCGTAGTCCTGCGCGCCGCCGGCCGTGGCGTAGTCCAGCAGGGTCTCGCCCGTGATCTCCGGCTCCTGACCGACATAGACGACCTTGGCGCCCGGTTGCACCGAGCGCTCGCCGCTGTCGGCCTCGACGCCCTGGGCGGCCAGGATCTTCAGCAAGGTGGACTTGCCCGCGCCGTTACGGCCGACCAGGCAGGCGCGCACGCGCGGCTCCAGCGCCAGGTCGACGCCGTCGAACAGCGGCTTGGCGCCGTCGGCGAGACGGACGTCCTTTAGGGCGAGTACGGGCGCGCGGGAGGGAGAGGCCATGGTCGTCACGGATATGGAGCGGGAGGATCGCGAAGGCGAGGGCCTATCCCAGGCGCGCCTCGGAGGAAACCGTCAAATCGAACCTGGCGAGGTGTCGCCGTCCCCAGGGTGCGACAAAATCCCCCGTTAACAGCCGGCGAAACGTGGCCTTGTTAGATGCTCTGCATCGAGGAGCGGGATCGCCCATCTTGAAGTCGAGCGTCGAAAGCACCGTGGCTTCGGAGGTCCAGGCGTCGCTCGCCTTGAACTTCGACGCCTTGCAACGACCCGTCTGGGTCTTCGACGACGTCCGCAAGCGCACGCTCTACGCCAACCAGGCGGCGCTGGAGCTCTGGCGCGCGCCGTCTTTGGACGCCCTGCGCGCGCGGGACTTCTCGGCATCCTCCCCGGCGGTGCGCGCCCGAATGAGCGACTTGGCCGCGCGGCTGGAGAGCGGGGTCGTCGAGGAGCGCTGGACGTTCTATCCCGATGGCAAGGCGGTCACCGTCAACACGATGATCTCGCGCATCGCCTTGCCGGACGGCGGATGGGCCATGTTGTGCGAAGGCGTGCGCCTTAGACCCGAGGCCGAGGAGCAGCGCGCGATCGAGGCCCTGCGTCATACCAGCGCGCTGGTGACGCTTTACGACGCCGAGGGGCGTCGCCTCTTCGGCAATCCAGCGGCGCTGGCGGTCTATCCGGGGCGCGACGCGCGCTTCGCCGACATCTTCGACGACGCCGACACGGGAGACATTCTTTGGGACGCGCTGCGGGACCGGGATGTCATCGAGGGGGGCTATCGCGTGGCCACGGCGGAAGGACCGCGCTGGCATAGCCTGACGATCCGCCGAACGCCCGATCCGATGACCGGCGAGCCTTGCGTCCTGGTCAACGAGACCGACGTCACCGAGGAGGTCGAGGCCCAGGCCGCCCTGGCAAACGCGCGCGAGCGCGCCGAGGCCGCCGCCGCCGCGCGCC
>CAKZJK010000364.1 GCA_936942565.1 uncultured Caulobacter sp.
CGCCCAAGAAGAAGGCTCCCGCCGCGCCGAAGGCCGCCCCGAGGGGCGCCGCCGTGGACGCGCCGGCCGCCGAACCCGGCAAGGCCGCCGTCAAATCGGTCAAGGCCAAGGGACCGCGCGCGCAGAAGAAGGTCTCCACGACGCCCAGCTACAAGGTCGGCGCCAAGGCTCCTGGCGGCAAGGCGGGCGCGCCGCGTCGGCCTACCGCCGGCTCCCGGACCGTGCGCGGCAATACCGGACCGGGTCGGCCGAAGGGGCGCTAAAGGCTCGAGCGCTCGCGTCAGGCGTCGATGCTGGGGGCCTCTTGGCCGCGGTCCTTGAAGCGGACCACGCCCTTGGGCGCGTCGCGGTCCGGGCGGACCAGATCGACGACGAACGGGACGATCGTCTCGGGCGCCGGCACGGTCTTAGGATCCTCGCCCGGGAAGGCGCCGGCGCGCATCTTGGTGCGCATGGCGCCGGGGTCGACGCAGAAGGCGCGGATGGCGGTGTTCTCGGTCTCGTCGGCATAGACGTCGACCAGGGCCTCCAGCGCCGCCTTGGTGGCCGCGTAGACGCCCCAGAACGCCGGACGGGTGCGCGCCACGCTGCTGGAGAAGAACAGGGCGCGGCCGGCGTCCGAGGCCCGCAGCAGCGGGTCCATCGAGCGGATCAGCCGCCAGTTGGCGGTCAGGTTGGTGCTCAGCACCATGTCCCAGCCCTTGGGCTCCAGGTGGCTGACAGGCGTCAACGGACCTAGCAGGGCGGCCGCGCCGACCAGGATATCGAGCTTGCCCCAGCGCTGGTGGATCGCCGCGCCCAGATGGTCGAGACCATCGGGCTCGCGCAGGTCCAGCGGGACCAGGGTCGCGCGTTCGCCGGTGGCGACCAGGATGGCGTCGTCCAGGGCCTCCAGGGCGCCCTGGGTGCGGCCCACGGCGATCACGTGGGCCCCGGCCTTCGCCAGACCCAGGGCGACCGCCTCGCCAATGCCGCGCGTGGCGCCGGTGACGAGAGCGATGCGGCCGGCCAGCGGCTTTTGGGAGTCGGTAGTCATGGGGGCGTTCTAGAGCAGGGACGGGGAAACGGAAACCGGAAGGAGCCCTTAAGCCTCGGCTTCCTGGGCCTTCTTGGCGTAGTGCTGGGCGATGACCGAACAGGCCATCAGCTGGATCTGATGGAAGATCATCAGGGGCAGCACGATGATCCCGGCCGTCGGCCCGGGAAACAGGATGCCGGCCATCGGCACGCCGGTGGCCAGGCTCTTCTTGGAGCCGCAGAAGGTGATCGCCCGTTCGTCCTCGGGCGAGAAGCCCAGCGCGCGTGCGCCGAACGTCGTAGCGCTCAGCACGATCGCCAGCAGCACGCCGCAGACGGCCAGCAGGACGACGAGCTGGAGCGGAGAGATCTTGTGCCATATGCCGCCGACCACGGCCTCGCTGAAGGCCGAGTAGACCACCAGCAGGATGGAGCCGCGATCGACATAGCCGATCAGGCCCTTGTGCTTGGTGATCCAGGCGCTGACCAGCGGCCGCGCCAGCTGTCCGGCGATGAACGGCAGCAGCAGCTGGACGACGATGTCGCGCACCGACTGCCAGCCGCCCGCCGCTCCGCCTTGGGTATGCATCAGGACCCCGACTAGCACCGGGGTGATGAAGATGCCGAACAGGTTCGAGGCGCTGGCCGCCACGACGGCGGCGGCGACATTGCCGCGCGCGATCGAGGTGAAGGCGATCGACGACTGCACCGTCGAGGGCAGGCAGCACAGGAACAGGATACCGGCCGCCAAGGTCGGCGGCAGCACGCCGATCTTGCTGATGACCAGGCCCAGCACCGGGAACATCACGAAGGTGAAGCCCAGGATCAGCAGGTGCAGGCGCCAGTGCGTGACGCCCGCCACGACCGACTCGCGCGAGAGCTTGGCGCCATGCAGGAAGAACAGCAGGGCGATCGCCAGCTTGACGACGATCGACAGCCCATGCGCGGCCTCGCCCCGCACGGGCAGGATCGAGGCCAGCACGACCATGCCGAACAGGGCGATGACGTAAGGCTCGAGCTTCAGCTTCTCGAGCAGACCCTTCAGACCCATGCGTGAGGCGGCTTTAGGCGCTGACCAGCAGCGACAGCTGCTTGTCGTTGGCTTCGTTGCGGCCCTCGGCGATCTCGCGATCCGTCAGGCGGGTCGGATAGTCGCCGGTGAAGTAGTGGTCGGTGAACTGCGGGGCGGCCGGATCGCGAGGGCCAGCCTCCAGGGCGTCATACAGGCCCTCGACCGACAAGAAGCCCAGGCTGTCGACTTCCAGGAACTTGGCCATCTCTTCCAGCGACTTGTTGGCCGCCAGCAGCTGCTCGCGCTCGGGCATGTCGATGCCGTAGAAGTCCGGCCACTTGATCGGCGGGCTGGCCGAGCGGAGGTGGACTTCCGTGGCGCCGGCTTCGCGGACCATGCGGACGATTTTCAGCGAGGTGGTGCCGCGAACGATCGAGTCGTCGATCAAGACGACGCGCTTGCCGGCCAGGACGGCGCGGTTGGGGCTATGCTTCATGCGCACGCCCAGTTCGCGGACGCCCTGGGTCGGCTGGATGAAGGTGCGGCCCACATAGTGGTTGCGGATGATGCCCATTTCGAAGGGCAGGCCGCTTTCCTGGGCGTAGCCCAGCGCCGCCGGCACGCCGCTGTCGGGCACGGGCACCACGACGTCGGCCTCGACGCCGGTCTCTTTGGCCAGGTTGTGACCCATGCGCTTGCGCACGCCATAGACCGAGCGGCCGTTCACGACGCTGTCGGGACGGGCGAAATAGACATACTCGAAGACGCAGGGCCGGGCGGCCTTGGCCTGGAACGGCTTGG